>JBASJO010000030.1:0-2287 GCA_049655365.1 Rhodoferax sp.
CTGCAACGCTCATTTTTTCAGCGCCGCGCACGCAATCACAGTAAACCAGGCAGATACGCGCCAGCGAGGCCAGAGCGGCATGTTTGGCGGCGTCATTCACCGCCACACAGAGCTCACAGGAGCGCCCGTCGAGGTACAGCGTGCCCACCTGGAACGTGGCCTTGCCCTGGGCGGTATAAAAGTCCTTGAAGGCGACAAAATTATTGGCCAGGGCCTGCAGGTCGCGCACATAACGAGACAGACGCTCAAGGCCCAGCACACCATCGGTCACGGCATTGGGGTCGGGCTTGGCCGCCAGCCAGTCGGCATAAGGCGCAAAGCGGGTCTTGATGGCCTGCCAGTCGGCCTCGCTCAAGGTGTTCTGCGGCCCCAGCAAGGGCTGCACCACCTGATCGCGCAAGACAAGGATCTGGCTGGCCCAGGCCGGATTCAAGCCGCTGACCAAAGACAAGCGCGCCATGGCGGTGACGTGGGCCAGCGGCAGATCACTGACGGCCTGTGCACTGTTTTTCAAGGCGGTGGGTGCCATGGCTTTCAAGGCGTCTTCGGACACATTGAGGGCAACACTGGCACGTTCGTCAAAGGCGGCCAGTTGACAGCGAACAAAATAATCTTCAATCTTTTGATCGAGCGCGCTCACCAGGTCAAAACCCGCCTCAGTGCCGTCCCCGAGCACTTGCAGGTTTTGCCCTTCGGCCTCCCAGGCACTTTGTTCGCGGGCAGCGTGACCATTGCGCGCCGCGCTGGCCTCTTCGACGGTCAGGAGGTCGGCTTCGGTCTTGCCGGTATCTTGTACCAGGGCCTTGGCGGCGGCGTAAATCTGCTCGCCCACAGCATCATCACGACGGATGACGGAGATGGAGAGCCCGTTGATTTTTTGCGTCAGGACAGTGCTGTCGAGCAAGCGCTCGCCGGCCCAGGCAATGGCTTGCAGCAATTCCGGCGCCCGCACATGGCCGTCAGCGTCGGTGTCGATGAGTTCAAGCGTGCGAGCATCGAACTCGATGCCCTTGACCGGACAGGACAAGGCGACCCAAAGTTTTTGATCCAGTTGCGACAGCGCCAGCAAATCGTCTGCCGTCTCCAGGCGAACCTGATCAAACCCCCCGGCCCTGAAAAAACGCCAAACATGCGGTGCGGTCATCACAATTTCTCCTTGATCAACTGACGGCACACTTTACCAAATCAGAACAGCTCACTTGGCCCCGTACATCTGCTCCGGTAACCAGAGAATAATTTGCGGCCAGTTGAAACAAATGGCCACCATCATCATTTGCAGCGCCACAAACGGCAGCACGCCAATGTAAATGTCTCGGATGGTCACGCCCTTGGGCACCACGCCCTTGAGGTAGAACAGCGAAAAGCCCACCGGCGGCGTCAGGAACGAGGTTTGCAGCATCAGGGCCACCAGTATCAGGAACCAGGTCATGTCGAGGCCGGCGAGCTTGATGACTGGCGCCAGCAGCGGCAGAATGATCAGCACAATCTCGAACCAGTCAAGGAAGAAGCCGGCCACAAACACCACGGCCAGCACCAGGATGACCAGGCCTTGAGGCCCCAGCCCGGTGCCCTTGAAGAGTTCGGTAATCAATTCATCGCCGCCGATCATGCGCAGGACATAGGCAAACACGGTGGCGCCAATGAAGATGGCAAAAATGAAACAGGTGGTGGTGGTGGTGTCGATACCCACTTGGCGTATGACTTTCCAGTTCAGTTTGCCGTTGACTGCCGCCAGCAGCATGGCGCCAAAGGCGCCCAAGCCGGAGGCCTCAGTGGGGGTGGCGATACCGAAAAAGATCGAACCCAGCACCACCAGAATCAGACCAAAAGTCGGGATGGTGGACAGAAACGCAATGCCGATTTGACGCAACGTCAGTTTCTCTTCATCAGCCGGGCGCGGCGGCAACATGTCGGGACGGAAAATACCCACCAGCATGACAAAGATCATGTAAAGCACCCCCAGCAGCAGGCCGGGAACCAGCGCGCCCATGAACAGGTCACCCACCGAAACCGACACCTGGTCGGCCATCAGCACCAGCATGATGGACGGCGGGATCAGGATGCCCAGCGTGCCCGACGCCGCAACGATACCGCAAGCCAGCTTTTTCGAATAGTGGTGCTGCAGCATGATCGGCATGGACAGCATGGCCAGCAACACCACCGAGGCGCCCACGAGGCCCGTGGAGGCCGCCAGCAGGATGCCGATGACGATCACCGTCAGCCCCAGGCCGCCGCGGATACCGCCAAACACCTTGACGAAGTTGCGCATCATCACGTCGGCCACGCC
>JBASJO010000031.1:0-6563 GCA_049655365.1 Rhodoferax sp.
TTCATGCACGGCAACCGGGATTTTTTGCTCGGCGAGGACTTCGCCCAAGCCAGCGGTATGACGCTGTTGCCCGACCCGACCCTGCTCGACTTTGCTGACCAACGCTGGCTGCTGTCCCATGGCGACGCGCTGTGCCTGGGCGATGTGGACTACCAGCAGTTCCGCGTGCAGGTGCGTCAGCCCCCTTGGCAAGCGCACTTTCTGGCCAAACCCCTGGCCGAGCGCCAAGCTATAGCGCGCGGCCTGCGGGCCCAAAGCGCGGCCCGCAAAGACAGTGGCGCCACATATGCCGATGTCGACACCACAGCAGCGCTGTCAAGCTTGCGCGCTCACGGCGCCAGCACCCTGATTCACGGCCACACCCATCGGCCGCAGGACCACCTGCTGGATGCCGAAGCACAGCCGCCGTTGCGCCGCCTGGTGCTGAGTGACTGGGATGCTGTGGCCCAGCCACCGCGGCTGGAGGTGTTGCGCTTGCAAGTCGGCCACACACCAAGGCGTGTGGCGCTGGCAGCTTAAGGCTTCAGCAACACTTTCAGGACGTTTTGCAAGCGACGCACCTGTGCCGCATCAAACGCTGATGCCAGCACCGTGGCAGCATCCTGCGCCCAGGTTTGTGCCGGTGCCGGGTCGTTGCGCTTGGTCAACAACTGCAACTGGTACATGCGCCGTGCGCTCAATTGTTCGGCCGGCGTGGGCACTTCGGCCGCCATCTCCAGGCGCAACAGTGCCGTGGCAGCCTCGCCTGAGGCAGGCTGGGACACGGCCTTGACCCAGGCCGCCCTCGCCGCCGGGCTGACCCGGCTGCCGAGTTCCTGCACGCCGGGCACTTGGGCCGCATCACGCGTTTCCCAAGCCGTCAGCAAATGCGTCAGGGCCTCGCCATGAGCCTGTGCGGCCAGTTTGCGCAAAGCAAACTGAGCCTGCTCCAGCGCGTCGCGCTGGGCCCGGAAAGCAGCATCGCCCAGGCGCGGCGCGTCAGAGCGCTCGCCATAAGCGGGGCGATCAGGGC
This sequence comes from Rhodoferax sp., assembly GCA_049655365.1. Lineage (GTDB taxonomy): Bacteria > Pseudomonadota > Gammaproteobacteria > Burkholderiales > Burkholderiaceae_C > Rhodoferax. Next base: position 1,013 of record JBASJO010000031.1, read on the forward strand.
GCGCATCACGGCGCGGACCACGGTCATCCATGCGGCCGGGACCGCGTACATCACGCGCGCCGTCACGACCTGCCGGACGGCCGGCGTCCTTGCGGTCACCAAACTTGCCGCCACGGCCCATGGCAGCAGGCTCTTCTTTTTTCATGCCAGGACGGTCATCACCACGCATGGCCACCACGCGCTTGGGCGCAGCCACGGGTTTGACGGGTTCAGGTGCTGCTTCTGCGGCCTCACCAGCGGCGACTTCCGGCGCTGCTTCTGACGCCTCAGCGGAAGTTGGCGCCTCAACCACCGTCTCAGGCTGAGCCATCGCGGTGTTGGTCTCGACAGGGCCCGCCGCCGTAACAGCCGCCTGCGCCAGCGCCTGGCCGCTCAACGCGGCCTCAAGCGCGCTCATGGCACTGCGAATGGCCTGCGCATCGCCTGAGGCGTTGGCCGCCTGCAACGCCTTGGAGGCGTCCAGCACGACGCGGTCGCGCTCGCTCAGGGCACTTTGGGCCTTCTCGCGCTCGGCCGTCTTCCGGTTGAAAGCTTCATCAATCGGTTTGCGGAAGGCGTCCCACAGCTTTTGTTCGTGGCGGCGGTCGATCGGCACGCGGTGCGCCTCGGCCTGCCAGCGCTGCTGCAGCGCCTTGACGGCGTCAATGCGCAACATGGCCTCGGCACCCAACGCGCGGGCCTCGTCAATCATGGCATGGCGCGCTTCCAGGCTTTGCTTTTGCAGGGTCTCCAGCGGCTCGGCCGCGTGGTCAATGGCGGCTTTCCAGAGCGGTTGCAGCTCGGCAAACATTTTTTCACCAATGTGGCCGGCCTCACGCCAGCGGTCGCCAAACTGGTGCAACACGCGGCTGAAGCCTTTCCAGTCGTCGTCCAGCGCGACCCGGTTGGCCTCGGCCCAGGCCTTGACTTCTTCGATCAGCGCCAGGCGCTGAGCGCGGTGCTCGGCCGACTCGGCCTTCATTTTTTCTAACCAAGCCTCGACCACCTTGTGGGCTTCGTTGCAGGCTTCGTCAAAACGCTTCCACAGCGCATGGTTGGGTACACCACCCTGGTCGGTCAGCTTCCATTGCTCACGCAAGCCACGCAACTGGTCCTGCATCTTGCGGCCACCAATGGCCTGACCTTCGGGGCGCTTGAGCAGACCCTCGGCTTTGGCCACCAATTCTTCGCGCAACTGGTCGGCACGCCAGCGCTGCCAGCCTTCAAGCTCTCCTGCCGCCACCAGCGCCGCGTGGGCCTGGGCTTCGAGCTTGTCGTCAATCAGGCGGCCGTTGTCCTTGAGCACCTGGCGCAAGGCATTGGCTGCGCCGGCACTGGCCTTGCCATGGCCTTGGGCCATTTCATGTTCCAGCTTGGCCAGCACCTCGGCCACATGGGCAGAGGCCTTGGCGCGAATTTCGGGGTCGACCTTGGGCTTGGCAGGTGCGGCCACCGGCTCCAGCGGAATGCCGCGCGCGACGCGCAGCTCGTCAGCCCACACCGGCACCTTGGGCAAAGGTGCTGCCGGGTCCTGGGCAGCGGCGACCGTGAGCGCCAGGGCATCCTGAAAAGCTTGCCAGACCAGTTGCAGCTGGGCTTGCGCATCGTGCAACTGGGTGACAAAACGAACGTCCACACTGGACCAATTGGCATCCGCCACCAAAGCCTCTGCCTCGGTTTGCCAATGGGCGACATCGGCGGCCAGGGCCTCCTGGGCGGCCTGGGCGTCAGTCCAGGGTTTGGTGGACAGCACCTCGATGCGCTGCGCCAGCAAGACCGCGGCTTCGCGCTGCACCTGCACCCGGTGCTGCAGGTCTTCGATGGCACGCACGCGTTCGACCAGTTGCGCCTTCAAGCCGGCCAGCGGCTCCTTGCTCAGCGGTGCGCCGGCTTTGGCGGCATCCCGCTGCCAGGCCAGGGCATCGGCCAGATTGAGCTTGCTCAAGGCCAGCAGCGCCTGAGCCTTGTCGGCCCATTCCAGCGCAATGCTGGCCTGGGTCTTGCTGCGCTTGATCTCGTCAAGCTTTTCCCGCAGCAATTTGGCAGCACCCTTGTCCTTGCCGCTGAGCTCCTTGAACACCTGCTGCAACTGCTCGTTGCCCGGACTGGTCGCCAGCCATTCGCGGATACAGGCCATGCGCTCGCCCGAGGTTTGCGCAGAAAACGCCCCATGCGTAAGTGCATCCAGCGGATGGACCTCGGGGGTTTTGGCGCTGACGGCGGGCGCGTCAGGCGTGGGGTTGGCTTTGCTTTGGGTAGAAAAAGGGAACATCGACATCGCGCACTAAAGTGAGAAAGTGCCCACTGCAGGGCAGCGGGAATAAACGGCTATTTTCGCCGGGTTTTGACACCCGGCCAAAAAACAATTTGCCACGCTATTGGGTGGCCAGATTGAGCTCGGCCCGGGGCTGCCATTTGGCATCGTCTGACGCGGCTTTGGTGGCGCCCAGAAACAGGCGTTCCATGGGCAGCTTGCGGCTGGCCAGGTAGTCGCGCACCGCAACGCCCCGTTGCTCGGCCAGCGCCCGCATGGCCGCCTCGGTCACGCTCAGGTTGGCCAGCAGCAGGGCTTCCATCTCGGGCGCTGGAATGTCCTTGGTCAGGCCGATCAGGTTGCGCGGTTTGGGAAAGTCAGCCCGCTTGTAAACCGCCTTGAGCAGCACCGGGTAGTCCTGCTCCGACACAACATGCGCCCTGGCTTCGTCCGCCGTGGCGCCATCCAGCACCGCACTGCGCCGCTTTTCAGCCAGCACCAGCGCCTGCAACTGTGCCCGCTTGTAGGCCTCGCGTTCATGCACCAGGCTGGCGCTGCCCACCACCGTCATGTTCAGGGCCGGGCGCTCCAGCAGCGCCTTGGCCACCTTGTCGAGCCCGGCACGGGCCTCGGCGCTCAGGGTGGCGCTGCCGGGCGCAAAGTTGACCATGCTCAGTTCTTCACCGCCGCCGCCCAACACGCTGGCCAGCAGGGAAAACGGCGCAGTGATGGCTTTCACGATCAGATTGACGATCAGCTTGAACACAATCGGCCCGATACGAAACTGCGGGTCGCTCAGCGAGCCACTCACCGGCAGGTTGATGTCAATGACGCCATGGCGGTCGGCCAGCAGCGCCACTGCCAGCTTGACCGGCAAGGTGTCCTTGGCATCCGGCACGGCATCGCCAAACTTGAGCTGATTCAGCACGATCTTGTGGTTGGCCGAAAGCTGGCCGTCGGGCTGCACCTGGTAGTTGATGTCGACACTGAGCTTGCCGCGCTCAATGCCGTAACCGGCGTAGCGGGCCGAATAGGGGGACAGCGGGGGCAACTCCAGGTCGCGCACCTTGCCCGTGATGTCGAGCGCGAGCGGCTTGACCAGCGGATTTATTTTGCCCAGCACCTCCAGCGAGGCCGTCCCCTGGGCGCGTCCGTGCAGTTCCAGGTCGGCCAGCTGCACCGCGCCGTTGGGCGCCTGCGACGAAAACGCGCTGAGCTTGCCGGTGAGCTCGGTCAGATCAGCCGAGTAGTTGGGCTGGATGAAACGGTCGCTGAAGTCCACCCGTCCACCCAGCAAACTGACCGGGCCAAAATTCACCACGGCGGGCAACTCCGGTTCTGCAGCAGCCACCGGGGCTGCCACCGGCGCCGAAGCGGATGCCGCCGGCGCGTCGGCCACCGAGGAAGGCGCGGCGGGTTTAAGCACGTCCTGCAAGTTGAAGCGACCCGCCGGGCTGAGGATCAGGCGGGCATAAAAATCACTCAGCACCGTTTCCTTGACATCGAACCGGGTCGCCACGCCCGGTGCCAGCTCCAATGACAAGCCGCGCAGGCTCAGGGCTTTCCAGTTCAACAAGTCCTCACCTGGCACAAAAGGCTGCGCCTGCGCCAAGGTGTTAGCCCGGAAGTCCTCAAAGCTGGTGTCGCCCTGCACTTTCAGCCGCATACCACCGGGCTGCTGGGCAAAGTTGACCTGGCCTTTGAAGCTGGCATCGGCATGCAGCAGCTCCACGTTGAACTGCTCGGTCAGATAAGGCTCGAGCGCATGCAGCGGCAGGCGCTGCGCCGTCAACTGCCCCTGCATTTGCAGTGGCGTCAATTTGCCCGAGCCACGCCAGGCCAGGCGACCGGCCTCGTTGCGGCCCTGCTGCACGCGCACGGCCAGGTTCAGGCCGAACCCCTTGCCCTTGACCGTTGAAAAGTTTTTGAGTTGCAGCGCGATGGCCGACCCGTTGAGGCTCACCGGCTTGGCGCCCGACTGGTCGACAAAGCCCAACAGTCCGTTTTGCACGTCGAGTTGTTGCACGGCCAGCGTCCAGGGCTTGCTGGCGGATGACTTGACGGCCGCAGCGCGTGTCTGAGGCGGCTGGGCCTTGAGCCAGTCTTCGAACATCCAGCGCCCATTGGCGGCCCGCAGCACACGGGTTTGCGGCTGGCTGACGCTGACTTTGCCCAGACTGGCGCTGCGCCCGGCAACATCAATCGTCACGTCACGCAGTTGCAGTTGCTTGATGCTCGCCAGCGACGTTTTACCGGCCTTGCCGCGCTGGACGGGTGCCAGAGTCAACTGGTCCAGCGTCAACTGTGGCAACTGGACTTCAAGTTGCGGCGCTTGCCCTGCCTGCACGGAAGCCTGCCAGCGCAGGTTCAGCGCCGTGTTCAATATCCCATCGAGGCGCGGCTGCAGCACTTCAGCCAGGTAAGGCGCAGCCACCGCCAGCGGCAAATCAGTCAGCTGGACGCCGAGCTGCGCGCTTTGCGCGTTGGTGCTGCCCTTGAAAGCGAGGCTGGCGCCGTCGAGCCGGGCCTGCCCTTCAAAGGGCATCGCGTCCGTCATGGGCCATTTGAAGGCAGACGCGCTCACGTCCAGCGCGCTTAGCTGCAGGCGGCCGGGCGCGGCGATGCTGGCATCTTGCCACAGCACCTGGCCACCCTGCACAGTCAATTGGTCGAGGCTGACTTTCCAGGGCTTGGCCGCCTTGTCAGCGATCGCCGGGGAGGCCTTGGCAGGTGGCAGCAGCGCCAGCCAATTGAGCTGACCGGCCCGGTCGCGCGTCAAACTCAGGCGCGGCTCTGTCAGGGTCAGGCTGGCCAATTGCACGTTTTGCAGCAGGGGTTGCACATCTTTCAATTCGAGCGTGAGCTGACTGAACGCAAGCAAATCAGGCGACGGGCTTGCGTTGCCTGTCGCGTTCGACACCAATGTGACCTGGCTGGCCTGAATCTGGCCCTCCAGCCGCACGCTGGCTTGCGACGCCTTTTCGAACGCCAGCTTGAGGTCGGCGTCCAGCACCGCCGACGTCAAGCGCAGTTGCAGGCTGGCCGGTTGGTAGACAAGGTAAGGTGCCAGGTCGAGTTTGGACACTTTCAGGCTGAGTGCGGTCTTCTGGCTTTGGGCGAACGGCGTGCTTTGCGCCGCCGAGTCAAAGCGGCTGCCATCGAGTGCAAACGCCAGCTGCGGCACCACCACCACGTCACGTTGCGTGGCCAGATTGCTCAGGAACGGCAGCTTGATCTGGAGCTGGCTGAGCTGGTGTGTTTTTTGATGCGGCGCGTCGGTGAATTCAATCGCACCGTCGGCCAGCACCAGGTTGTACA
>JBASJO010000032.1:0-10010 GCA_049655365.1 Rhodoferax sp.
AATTGAGCCGTACCACCCGGCCCGGGTTCATCAGCTTGTGCGGGTCCAGCGCCTGTTTGATGGCGCGCATGGTCTGCAGGGCCACTGGTGATTTGTAGTGGGTCAGATGGTCCACCTTGAGGCTGCCTACGCCATGTTCGGCAGAAATGGAGCCGCCATGCGCCAGCACCGCATCGAACACGATGCTGTTCACGCGCGTCTCCTGCTCAGCTAAAAACACTGCAGCATCCTGGCCTTCAGGGGCCTGCACGTTGTAGTGCAGGTTGCCGTCGCCCAGGTGGCCAAAGTTCACCAGGCGCACGCCGGGAATGGCTTGTGCCAGTTGGGCATCGGTACGGGCGACAAAGGCCGCCATGGCAGACACTGGTACCGAAATGTCGTGCTTGATGTTGAGCCCCTCTTGCGCTTGCGCCAGCGGAATGCTCTCGCGGATGTGCCACAGGGTTTGCGCTTGCGCCATGTTTTCAGCCACCACGGCGTCGGTCACGCAGCCCTCTTCCAGGGCGGCTTCGAGCAAGCCCTCCAACTGGGCTCGGGCATGGGCCTCGGATTCGGCGTCGGCGTTTTCCAGCAGCACGCAAAAGGCAGATGCTTGGTACAGCGGCACGCGTAAATGGTCGAAGTGCCGGGCCACCAGGCTCAGGGCAAATTGGCCCATCATCTCAAAGCCGGTCAGGCTGGCAGCCAGGTGCTGGTGCGCCAGCCCCAGCAGTTGCACGGCCGCCTCAACCGAGGGCACGGCAGCCCAGGCGGTGAGCTGCGCCTTGGGGCTCGGGTACAGCTTGAGCGTGGCGGCGGTGATGATGCCCAGCGTGCCCTCGGCGCCGATATAGAGATTTTTCAGGTCGTAACCGGTGTTGTCCTTGCGCAGGCCGCTCAGGCCCTGCCAAATATCGCCTTGGGGCGTCACTACTTCGAGCCCCAGGCACAGGTCACGGGCATTGCCAAAACGCAGCACCTGCGTGCCGCCGGCGTTGGTGCCCAGATTGCCGCCAATGGTGCACGAGCCCTCGGCCGCCAGGCTCAGCGGAAACCAGAACCCCGCGGCCTCGGCCTGCGCCTGCACCGTTTGCAAGATGCAGCCGGCTTCCACCGTCATGGTCATGTTGGCGGTGTCGACGCCGCGCACCGCGTTCATGCGCTGCAGGCTCAGCACAATTTGCCGGCCCGTCTCGTCGGGTGTGGAGCCCACCACGAGGCCGGTGTTGCCACCTTGCGGCACGATGCTCAAGCCGCTGTCCGGGTGCTGCGTCAAATAATCTGCGCAGACCTTCACCACTTGTGCCACCTCGTCGGTGCTGGCCGGGCGCACCACGGCCAGGGCCTTGCCCGAGCTGCGTTTGCGCCAATCCTGGGTCCAGGCGCTGAGATCGCCCTCGGTCAGCACATGGGCAGCACCGACGATGGCTTTGAGTTCAGAGAGCAGGGTTTGCATGGCTGGCTGCCGTGGGGGCGTTCTTCAAGCGCAAGCGCACATGAAGTGCGCAGGCGGTAAAGAGGGTCAGACAAAGAAAGACTTCCACCATGGCCAGATAGTTGCCAGGTGGCTTGTCGCTGTAGGCGCGCACCGCGCCTTCGGTAAAGTACAGCCACACCAGCAGGCTGACCCAGCGGTAGGTGTACATGCGGTTTTTCAGCAAGCCCGCCAGCGGCAGGCACAGCGGCAGAACCTTGAGGGCCAGCCAGGAGCCGCCCGGGCGCAGCGGCGCCAGTAGCAGTTCCCAGGCCAGGCCCAGCACAATGAGGCCCAGCAGGCTGCCCACTGCCAGAATTCGGGTCAGAGCCACGCTGGGGGTGGAAGATGTTGGGGGAGCGTTGGGAATCGTGTTCATGACGGTGGCATCATAGCGGCCATGAGCGCACCACCCACAACACGCATGAGCTGGCCCCAGAGGCTGGATGTCTTTTTAGGCGACCTGTCCAATTTTCCCTGGAAAAACACCGCTTACACCTTGCGTGAGCGCTTTCGGGAAGACCGTTTGGGGCTCACGGCCAGCAGCCTGACCTTTACCACCACGATTGCGCTGGTGCCGCTGGTCACGGTGTTGCTGGCGGTGTTCACCGCGTTCCCGATGTTTGCCAAGTTCCAGGGCGTGCTGCAGCAGTGGTTGATCGAGAGCCTGATTCCAGACACCATCGCGCGCCAGGTACTGGGCTACTTGACGCAGTTCGCCGGCAAGGCGAGCAGGCTTGGTGGCGTCGGCCTGGCGGTGTTGTTCATCACCGCGCTGGCGCTGATCTTGACGATCGACCGCACCATGAACGCCATCTGGCGGGTGCGCAAGCCGCGCCCACTGGGGCAAAGGGTGCTGGTGTACTGGGCGGTGATGACACTTGGCCCCATCTTGCTGGCGCTGAGCCTGAGCTTGACGTCTTATGCCTTGTCAGCTTCCAAAGGCCTGGTGGGGGGCTTGCCGGGCGGCCTTGAACTGCTGCTGGACAGCCTGCAATTTGTGTTGCTGGCTTGGGGCATGGCCGCCCTGTACCGCTATGTTCCCAACACCCATGTGCGCTGGTCTCACGCGTGGGTGGGTGGCCTGTTTGTCTCGGTGGGCTTTGAAGCGGCCAAAAAACTGCTGGTCCTTTACCTGGGCAAGGTGCCGACCTATTCGGTGCTGTATGGCGCCTTTGCCACCCTGCCCATCATGTTGATCTGGATTTATGTCGGTTGGGTCATCGTGCTGCTGGGCGCGGTCATTGCCGCCTACTTGCCCAGCCTGCTCAGTGGCGTGCAGCGCCGTGCCACGGCCCAGGGCTGGCAGTTTTTGCTGGCCATCGAGGTGCTACAGCAGTTGGCACCCTTGCGGGACAGCCCGCCCAGGGGCCTGACCATGACGGGCTTGTCGCAGCGGATCAAGGTCGACGCCCTGCAACTCGAGCCTGTGCTGGAGGCACTGGTGGAACTGGACTGGATCGGTGAGTTGCAGGAGGAAGGTGCCGACGACGAGGCGCGCTACGTGCTGCTGGCCGACCCCGACAGCACACCGTTGCAGGCCTTGTTGCACGCCTTGCTGCTGCCCTGCGAGCCCAGCACCCTGCATTTATGGGAAAACGGACGCTGGCAGGAATTGATGCTGCGTCAGGCGCTGTGACGCGCCTGGAAATTCTCGCTGCCGAATGTTGGAAAATCAGCAGCTTTCCTATTGACCGAAGTAAAGATCACCATGACCGACACCCCGCAAAAACCCGAACTTCCCGACCACCTGTCCAGCGATGCGCGCAGCCCGCACCACGTCGCAACCGTGTTCGAGCACGACATCGGCATCCGGCTCAACGACAAGGAGCTGTTCAATGTGGAGGAATACTGCGTCAGCGAAGGCTGGGTCAAGGTGCCTGCCGGCAAGACGCGCGACCGCAAGGGCAACCCGCTGCTGATCAAGCTCAAGGGCAGGGTGGAGGCCTTTTATAAATAAGCGGCCATCGCGGCCAGGGCGCTGCTGCTGCAACTTGCTGCGATTGCCCCCCTGTGGAGGCTCGCCTCGGGCCGATGGTTTTGGACTTTGATTTGCGTTACATGAAACGAAAACATAGTTCGACGCGCATGCAACGGTGACGATCTTGCTGGTGTCGAGTACCCTCATCGACGCCCCTTTGTTTCGTGTGACAGTCCAACCCACCAAGGAAAATGGGCTGCAAAAAATGTCGCAGGTCATGGTCGACAAGGTAATGACCGTGCGACGCGACAAACTGGGTGAAACCTTCGGCGTGGCCAGTGATGAGTTGCTTTTTGAAATTAGTCGCTGTCTGGCGGTGTTTTTGGGGATTGTCAGGTAGCAGTTTTTCAAATGCATTGCTGTTAATGGTTGACAGGTCCGCAGCGGGGGAAGTTCGAGATCGCCCTCCGGCGAAACCGCACATACTTATGAACTTACCCACAGGGGTAAAAAATCCCTATAGCAAGCACTGAAAAACTGCTGGAACAAATGCTTCGTGAGCCAGCAAATGTGCGCTTCAATGATTTGAAGAAGGTGTGCGAGACCTACTTCGGCAAGCCTCGGCAAGACGGTAGCAGCCACGCCATTTTCAAGACTCCTTGGCATGGCGACCCGCGTGTAAATATCCAGCCCAATGCTGCCGAATGGCCGACCGACACGCGGGTTGCAAAGTCGACATTGACGATCTCTCCCTAGACGTCTAAGCCCAAGGGCTTGGACGCTGTTGTAGCGCGGCAGCCGTCGAAAGCTGTTGGTCTTTGAACTGACACGGCCGATCATCGGAGCCACATATACTCCAATCACACAGCGATCCACCACCTGAGCCATCGATCTATTTCATTACTCGTAATGCCTGACCCCCTGACCACACAAAGGGCCGTCCGACGCTTTGGAGCGGGCTTGCGGAGGGTTACTTGTTGGTCAGTGATCGCCGGTGCTCTGCTGGCACCCTTGGTCGCACGTGCCGACAAGCCGCAGTGGGCGTACCAGACCCTCCCGTTCGCGCAGACGCTGAACCAGGAGGCAGTGTACGAGGTCACTCACAGCGCGCCCGAGCAGTTGATCGAAACGATCCGCCGCTGGGGCGTTGATGTGCAGTTGGTGCGTAGCGAGGCTCCGGTTCGGTCCGTGAACCCCCTGCTGGCAGGGCTGCCGACGGCAGCGCCGGAGCTGGTCCGCCGGGCGGACTTCCGCGACACTTATGAAGGGATGGTCATCGTCTGCAGTTCGACGCTCTGTGCGTTGGGCCGCGACACGATCCTCATTCGCGACACAGCGCGGAGCTATACGTTGATCCATGAGTTCGTACAGTCGATGCTGAGGCCCCTGCGTGCAAGCGAGTCGGACGACTTGTTGGAGGCCCGCTTTCGCGCTGCCTTCTGGCGGCTCGTGATTTACCAGCGCTGCCTCTATAACGATCCCTATAAGCTGCTGGATCCGCTGTGGCGAAGGGACATCCTGGCGGCCCAGGCCGACGTAGCCAAGGACCTCTTCGGTCGCATCCGCCTCGGACAGAGCCAGGAGGCCATTGTCGAGAAAGTGCTCAGCCTTTACATCGACGAGCGAAGCCCATTCTTCGACGCGGACCGTCGTGCAAAGGGGCTGCAGTACGGCCAGGCCGTGATCAATAACGCCATCGACATGTTCAACGAGTTGAACGACTCGGTAGTCTTTGTCGAGGACGCGGTCCGCAACCTGCGCCAATCGCTGCGCGACGGCAACATTGAGCCGGGCGAGGATGTTGTCTTGACCGAAGACGACGAGGCATCCGTTGTCTTGGCCGCACAGGACGTCAAGGCCCACCTTGCGGTCGTGCGAGCCGAACTGAACCTGCTGAAGCAGTCCTACAGCCGCTGACCATCACGAACGCCGGCTTCTGGACGATGGCCGGTGCCTACTTTGGTGAAATGGGCGCCACATAGTCGACCGTCGGGTCGTGGAAGTCAACAGCCGGTTTGGAGGAGGCAGATCGCAAATCTCTACTACCGGTAAGGGTCTTCAAGAGTCGCCAAGTGGCCCTCCCTCACCCCGTCGTTTTCATCGCCAAAAACCCCTTCAACGCCGCCAGCATCTCTTCAGGCGTTTCATTCATCTGCTTGTGCCCGCAAGGCAAATAGACCACCTGGCCAAGCTTGGCCAGTTTGATCAGTTCCTGCGCGGCCTTGGGCGGCGTCATCTGGTCCACTTTGCCCAACACAAACAGCACCGGGCAAGTGACCCGGGCCATGGCTTGCAGGCCATTCTGGTAGCTGTCACAGGCCTTGAATCCGGTGTAGAACACATTGACCTTGGGGTTGCTGGCCAGCACCCGCCGGCCCAGCGCCATGGACGCGCCATAAACCCAGGTGCCCGGCCCGAGTGCAGAAGGCGGTGGCGCCAGCGTGGAACGTGAAAACACGTTGACCATTTCCAGCGCTTTCATCGGGGCGCTGATCGAGGCTTCCAGCAGGGCAGGGGATACGCGCATGGGGAAGGCAACGCCGACCAGCACCAGCTGGCTCACACGCTGCGGTGCTTTGGCTGCCGCTTCCAGCGCAATCAGCGAGCCAAAACTGTGGCCGATCAGTGCGGCTTGCTGCAAGCCCGCCGCGTACATCAGGGCCAGCACAAAGTCGGCGGCGTCTTCCACCGTGGCGGGCGGCTCGCCGCCGCTGCGGCAATGACCGGGCAAATCCAGCGCCAGCACGTTCCAGCCGTGGTGCGCCAGGTAACGTGTTTGCAAAATCCAGACGCTGTGGTCTTCCAGCACGCCGTGGATGAAGATGGCGGTGGGTTGGGCGGCATCAAAGGCTTTGCCGCCGGTGTAGCAATAGCTTGGTGCGCCGTTGACGGTCAAGATCATGCTGCTTTCTCCGCAGTTTTCAGGGCCCGTTTCAGGTCGTCAATCAGATCATCCGGGTCTTCCAGACCGATGCTCAGGCGGATCGTGCCCTGCGTGATGCCAGCTGCCGCCAGCGCTGCGTCATCCATGCGGAAGTGGGTGGTGCTGGCCGGGTGAATGACCAGGCTGCGGCAGTCGCCCACATTGGCCAGGTGGCTGAACAGTTTGAGGCCTTCCACAAACGCCTTGCCCTGGGTGCGGCTGCCTTTGAGGTCGAAACTGAAGACCGAGCCCGCGCCGCGTGGCAGCAGCTTTGCGGCCAGCGCGTGGCTGGGGTGGCTGGCCAGCATAGGGTGGCCGACCCGCGCCACAAAGGGCTGGCTGGCCAGGAATTCGACCACTTTCTGGGTGTTGCTCATGTGCCGTGCCATGCGCAGCGGCAGGGTTTCCATGCCCTGCAAAATGAGCCAGGCCGAATGCGGGCTAAGGCAGGCACCAAAGTCGCGCAGGCCTTCACGGCGGGCCCGCAGCAAAAATGCGCCCACGGTGGATTCTTCGGAAAACACCATGTTGTGAAAGCCGTCGTAGGGCTGGCACAACTCGGGGAAGCGCCCCGAGGCATCCCAGTCAAAACTGCCGCCATCCACCACCAGCCCGCCGATCACTGTGCCGTGGCCGCTGAGGAATTTGGTGGCCGAGTGGTAGACCAGGTCGGCACCGTGCTCGAACGGCTTCATCAGCCAGGGCGTGGTCAGGGTCGAATCCACCAGCAGCGGTACACCGGCGTCGTGGGCCAGGGTTGAAACCGTGGGGATGTCGAGCACGTCAAGGCCGGGGTTGCCCACGGTTTCGCCAAAAAAGAGCTTGGTATTTGGCCGCACGGCGGCGCGCCAACCGTCGATGTCGCCGGGCTTGACAAACGTGGTGTCGATGCCAAATCGGCGCAGCGTGTAGTGCAACAGGTTCTGGCTGCCGCCGTAGAGCGCGGTGCTGGCCACGATGTGGCTGCCGGCGCCCATCAGCGTGGCAATGCTCAGGTGCAGCGCGGCCTGCCCGCTGGCCACGGCTATGGCGCCAATGCCGCCTTCCAGGGCGCTGATGCGCTGCTCCAGCACCGCATTCGTCGGGTTGCTGATGCGGCTGTAGACATGGCCGGCGCGTTCCAGGTTGAACAGCGACTGGGCGTGGTCGCTGGACTCAAACACAAACGAGGTGGTGAGGTAAATGGGCAGCGCGCGGGCGCCGGTGGCGGGGTCGGGCGCTGCGCCAGCGTGCAGGGCGAGGGTGTCAAAACCTGGGTCGGAATAACCGGGCATGGGGACCTTTCAGGGTAACAAGGGGTTTGCCACCGCAATTTTGAACAAATAACCGCAAGCTGATGGAAATCACTGATGGCGACGACTGAATTGTGGGCTATATTTCAGTTAACTTAGTCGGTCAACTGTGGCCTATCCAACACGAGGAGCACCATGAAAGTCAGTGATATCTTGCGCATCAAGGGCAGTACGCTTTACACGGTCACACCTGAAGAGTCCCTGGTCAGCGCGCTCAAGCTCATGGCGGAACGTGACATTGGTTCGCTGGTGGTCATGGACCACGGTGAGTTGGTGGGCATGCTCACGGTGCGCGAACTGACCCAGGTGCTGGTGAAAACCGGCGGGGTGATCGACAAGACCATTGTGCGTACCGCCATGGACGACCACCCCCTGACCTGCACCATGGAAACCGACATGGACGAAGTGCGCCGCATGATGCTGGACCGCCACGCGCGTTACATGCCGGTCATGAACAAGAAAATGTTGATGGGTGTGATCAGTTTTCATGACGTGGCCCGCGCTGTGGTGGATAACCAGAACTTCGAGAACAAGATGCTCAAGGCCTACATCCACGACTGGCCCGAAGGCCAGGCGCCCGACGACGCGCCCAAGCTGTAATTCTTGCCCTGATGCGCCCGGGTTCGGGCCCCGCTCTGGGATAATCGCGCCCCATGAGCGGCAATACCTTTGGAAATTTATTCGCAGTCACCAACTTTGGTGAATCCCACGGCCCGGCCATTGGCTGCGTGATCGACGGCTGCCCGCCAGGGCTGTCGCTGTCCGAGGCTGACATTCAGCCCGACCTGGACCGGCGCCGGCCGGGCACCAGCAAGTTCGTCACCCAGCGCAACGAGCCCGATGCGGTCGAAATTTTGTCGGGCGTGTATGAGGGTAAAACCACCGGCACGCCGATTTGCCTGTTGATCAGGAACACCGACCAGCGCAGCAAGGACTATGGCAACATTGTTCAGACCTTTCGACCCGGTCACGCCGACTACAGTTATTTCCAGAAATACGGCATTCGCGACCCACGCGGTGGGGGCCGCTCCAGCGCGCGTTTGACGGCGCCCATGGTAGCCGCCGGCGCGGTGGCCAAGAAGTGGCTGTTTGAGAAATACGGCACGGTGTTTCGCGGCTGCATGACGCAAGTTGGCGAATTGCCGATTGCCTTCGAGTCGTGGGAGTACGTGCCCAACAACCCGTTTTTTGCGCCAGTGGCCGATGTCTCAGCACTTGAAACTTACATGAGTGAATTGCGCAAGGGCGGCGATTCGTGTGGTGCACGGCTTCGCGTGTCGGCCTCCAACGTGCCGGTGGGCCTGGGTGAGCCGCTGTTTGACAAGATGGATGCCGACATTGCCTACGCCATGATGGGTGTCAATGCCGTCAAGGGCGTGGAAATTGGCGCCGGTTTTGCCAGTGTGACGCAACGTGGCAGCATGCACGGTGATTCGCTATCCCCCCTGGGTTTCATGGGCAACAACGCTGGTGGCGTGCTCGGGGGCATCACCAGTGGGCAGGACCTGGAGGTGTCGGTGGCCATCAAGCCGACCAGCTCCATCCTGACGCCGCGTGCCTCGATCGACATGGCGGGCCAGCCCACCGAGGTCGTTACCAAGGGCCGCCACGACCCCTGCGTGGGCATTCGCGCCACGCCCATCCTGGAAGCCATGCTGGCGCTGGTGGTCATCGAACACGCCTTGCGCCAGCGCGCCCAGTGCGGCGATGTGCAGTCCGGGCTGGCGCCCATTGCCGCGCAGGCCTGAACGGACAGCCGCCATGAAAACCCCTGAATTGCTGGCGCCGGCGGGCTCGCTGGCCATGCTGGAAACGGCGCTGGCCTTTGGTGCCACGGCCATTTATGCCGGCCAGCCGCGCTACTCTTTGCGTGTGCGCAACAACGATTTTGGCGACATCGAGGTGCTCAAGCAGGGCATCGACACGGCGCATGCCAAGGGCGCCAGGTTCTTTCTGGTGTCCAACATCTTCCCGCACGGCAACAAGATCAGGCACTACCTCGACAACATGGCGCCGGTGATCGCACTCAAGCCCGACGCCATGATCATGTCGGACCCCGGCCTGATCATGATGGTGCGTGAGACCTGGCCCGAGATGGAAATCCATCTGTCGGTGCAGGCCAACACGGTCAATTCAGCCGCTGTCAAGTTCTGGAAGACCGTGGGCATCCACCGGGTCATCCTGTCGCGCGAGCTCTCCTTGGACCAGGTGGCCGAAATCCGCCAGGCCTGTCCCGACACCGAGCTCGAAGTCTTTGTGCACGGCGCGCTGTGTATTGCTTATTCAGGCCGCTGCCTGCTGTCGGGTTATTTCAACCACCGCGACGCCAACCAGGGCAGTTGCACCAACTCTTGCCGCTGGGACTACAAGACGCAAAAGGGCGTGGTCGATGCCTCGGGCGACGTGCTGACGCGCCAGGCG
>JBASJO010000033.1:0-1894 GCA_049655365.1 Rhodoferax sp.
GTATTTCCCGAAAATATCGTAGGCCACGCTGCGGGCGGTTTTCACAATGCCCTTGCCCGCGCACACCGGGCAAGGCTCGCACAGCATGTGCGCCAACGATTCGCGGGTGCGCTTGCGCGTCATTTCAACCAGTCCCAGTTGCGAAAAACCACCGCACATGGTTTTGACGCGGTCGCGCGCCAACTGCTTGCGTATCTCGGCCAGCACCGCCGCACGGTGCTCTTCGGGGGCCATGTCGATGAAATCGACAATGATGATGCCGCCCAGGTTGCGCAGCCGCAATTGCCGGGCGATGGCCTGGGCCGCCTCCAGGTTGGTCTTGAAAATGGTGTCATCAAAATTGCGCGCACCGACAAAACCACCCGTGTTCACGTCGACCGTAGTCAACGCTTCGGTCTGGTCCACCATCAAATAGCCGCCCGACTTCAGCTCAACCCGCCGCCCCAGCGCCTTGGCGATTTCTTCGTCAATGGCATAGAGGTCAAAAATGGGCCGCTCGCCCTTGTAGTGCACCAGCTTTTGCGCGGCGGCCGGCATGAACTCCTGGCCAAATGCCTTCATCATGGCAAACTGCTCCAGTGAATCCACCTTGATGAACTGGGTGAATTCGGTGGTCAGGTCACGCAGCACCCGCTGCAGCAGGCTCAAGTCCTGGTGCAAGAGCGAGGTGGCGGGCAGTTTGGTGGCTGCCTGGCGAATGCGCGCCCAGGCCTTGCGCAGGTAGACGATGTCGTCTGCCAGTTCCTCATCCGTGGCCTCTTCACCGTTGGTGCGCAAAATGAAACCGCCGCCCTGCTCGCCCACCAGCGCTTCCAGCCGGCGACGCAGCTCGTCGCGCTGCTCGGGCGGGATTTTTTGCGACACGCCCAGGTGGTCGTCCTGTGGCAAAAAAACCAGCATACGCCCTGCGATGCTGATCTGGGTCGACAGCCGGGCGCCCTTGGTGCCAATGGGGTCCTTGATGACCTGCACCACCAGGCTCTGGCCTTCGAACACCTGTTTTTCGATCGGGATTTGGGTGGCCGCATTGCGCGCTGCCGAAATGGTTTCGCCGTCCGCCGGAGGATGCCAGACATCGGCCACATGCAAAAACGCAGCACGCTCCAGGCCAATATCAATAAACGCCGACTGCATGCCCGGCAACACACGCGACACCTTGCCCAGGTAGACATTGCCCACCAGGCCGCGCTCCAGCGTGCGCTCCACGTGCAGCTCTTGCAGCACGCCGTTTTCCACCACGGCCACCCGGGTTTCCTGCGGTGACCAATTGATCAAAATATCTTCTTGCATGGACTGGGGGTTTCGTAAACGTTAGATTTGAAAGCCAAAAGCTCGCAGCAGTTGGGCTGTTTCATACATCGGCAAGCCCATGATGCCGGAATAGCTACCGCTCAAATGCGAGATGTGCGCCGCCGCCCTGCCCTGCACCGCGTAGGCGCCGGCTTTACCCATGGGCTCACCGGTGGCCGCGTAGGCGTGAATCTGCTCGGTCGTCATGGGTGCAAAGCTCACCCGGGAAATGGACACGGCCTGCTGGCGTGCCTGCGGCGTACCCAATGCAACCGCCGTCAAGACCCGATGCGTCTTGCCGGACAGCGTGGTCAGCATGCGTTCGGCATCTGCGGCATCCGCAGGCTTGCCCAAAATCGTGCGCCCCAGCGCCACCGTGGTGTCGGAACACAAGACTGGCGCCAACGGCAGCTTGCGGTCCTGCAGGCGTTGCAGCGCGGCATCGAGCTTGAGTTGGGTCACGCGTTGCACATAGCGCAGGGGCGCTTCATTGGGCAGCACGGCCTCCAGCGCTTCGGCATCTTCGTCGTCAGCAGGCAACAGCAACTCGTAAGCCACGCCCAACTGCTCCAGCAATTGCCTGCGGCGCGGACTTTGGGAAGCC
>JBASJO010000034.1:0-3364 GCA_049655365.1 Rhodoferax sp.
TCTACAAGCCAGCGGCCACCCGAAAGCAGATTGAAAAGGCCCTTGACATGCTGATGGCATCAAGCAAACCCTTGATCGTGGCCGGTGGCGGCATCATCAACGCCGACGCCAGCGACCTGCTGGTCGAGTTTGCCGAGCTCACAGGTGTGCCGGTGATTCCCACCCTGATGGGCTGGGGCACGATTCCCGATGACCACCCGCTCATGGCCGGCATGGTCGGCTTGCAAACCAGTCACCGCTACGGCAACGCGACCATGCTCGCCAGCGACTTTGTGATTGGCATCGGCAACCGCTGGGCCAATCGCCACACCGGCAGTCCTGAGGTCTACTGCAAGGGCCGCACCTTTGTCCATGTGGACATCGAACCCACACAAATTGGCCGTGTCTTCAACCCCGAGCTTGGCATTGTGAGCGACGCCAAGATTGCGCTGGAGCTGTTTGTGCAAGTGGCGCGCGAGCGCAAGGCCGCCGGGCAGTTGAAGGACTTCAGCGACTGGGTGGGTCGCTGCACCGAGCGCAAGGCGCTGATGCACCGCAAAACGCATTTCACCGAGACCCCGATCAAGCCGCTGCGCGTTTACGAAGAGATGAACCAGGCACTGCCGCGCGACACGATTTATGTGACCACGATTGGCCTGAGCCAGATTGCCGGCGCCCAGTTTCTGCATGTCTACGGCCCGCGCCAGTGGATCAACTGCGGCCAGGCCGGCCCGCTGGGCTGGACCATTCCGGCGGCCCTGGGCGTGGTGGCTGCCGACCCGACCCGCACCGTGGTGGGCTTGTCGGGCGACTATGATTTCCAGTTCCTGATTGAAGAACTGGCGGTGGGGGCGCAGTTCCGCCTGCCCTATGTGCATGTGCTGGTGAACAACAGCTACCTGGGCCTGATCCGCCAAAGCCAGCGCGGCTTCGAGATGGACTACTGCGTGCAACTGGCGTTTGAGAATCAGAACGTGGAGGACCCGGCCCTCAAGAGTTATGGCGTGGACCACCAGGCGGTGGTGCAGGGCTTGGGCTGCAAGTCGCTGCGCGTCACCGACCCCGAAAAAATCCAGGCGGCCCTTGTGCAGGCGCAGGCCATGGCGCAGGAATTCCGCGTGCCGGTGGTGGTCGAGGTGATTCTGGAACGGGTGACCAACATTGCCATGGGCACCGAGATCGACAAAATCAACGAGTTCGAGGACATCGACTGCCGTCACCCCGAGGGCCGCCAGGGCCTGGAGATGGCCGGCTTGCTGGAATGAAGGGCCTTCAAAAACCAGCACCGAAACCGGCCTGAACTGGCGCCAGCGGCTTTGCGCATAAACTTATTACAAAATTCAAAGGAAAGACAACATGACAACACCTTCTCTCAACATCGGCTTCATCGGCCTGGGCATCATGGGCACCCCCATGGCTGGCCATCTCATGGCAGCCGGGCACCAGCTGTTTGTTTTCAAGCGCGGCCCAATGCCCGAGGCCATCAGCCAAAGCGGTGCCACCGCTTGCAACACGCCGCGCCAGGTGGCCGAGCGCGCCGACATCATTTTCACCATGGTGCCCGACACGCCAGACGTCGAAAGCGTGCTGTTTGGCGCCGATGGCATTGCCGCAGGCTTGAGCCCAGGCAAAACCGTGGTCGACATGAGCTCGATCTCGCCGATTGCCACCAAGGTGTTTGCCGAAAAAATCAACGCATTGGGCTGCGACTACCTGGACGCACCGGTGTCCGGTGGCCAGGTGGGCGCCAAGAACGCCACGCTGTCGATCATGGTGGGCGGGCCCGAGGCGACGTTCGAGAAGATCAAACCGCTGTTCGAGCTGATGGGCAAGAACATCACCCTGGTGGGTGGCAACGGTGACGGCCAGACCGCCAAGGTGGCCAACCAGATCATCGTGGCGCTGAACATCGAGGCGGTGGGTGAGGCACTGCTGTTTGCGGCGCGCGCAGGTGCCGACCCAGCGCGCGTGCGCCAGGCGCTGATGGGCGGTTTTGCGTCGAGCAAGATTCTCGAAGTGCACGGTGAGCGCATGATCAAGCGCACCTTCGACCCCGGCTTTCGCATCGAGCTGCACCAGAAAGACCTCAACCTGGCGCTGTCAAGCGCCCGCGCCTTGGGTGTGTCGCTGCCCAACACGGCCATGGCGCAAGAGCTGTTCAACAGCTGCGCCGCCCACGGCGGCAAGGGCTGGGACCATTCGGCCATGGTGCGGGCACTGGAAAAGATGGCCAATTTCGAAATCGGCCAGGCATGAATCCCCAGGGCTTGCTGCGCCAGATGTTTGACGCGGCCATCGCCAGCGCCCAACCGGCACTGTGCCTGCCACCGCATTTGCCGACGCCCGAGTCGCTGGGACGCGGTCGGCTGGTGGTGATTGGCGCCGGCAAGGCGTCTGCTGCCATGGCGCGCACATTGGAAGACCACTGGTCGGGGCCACTCACTGGCCTGGTCGTCACGCGCTATGGTTACGCCGTGCCCTGTCACCGCATCGAGATTGTCGAGGCCGCGCATCCGGTGCCCGACCAGGCGGGTTTGCAGGCGGCACAACGCATGCTGGAGCTGGTCAGCAGCCTCAGCGCCGACGATCTGGTGTTGTGCCTGATCTCCGGCGGCGGCTCGTCGCTGCTGCCCTTGCCCCTGCCGACCTTAAGCTTGCAGGACAAGCAGGACGTCAACCGGGCGCTACTGGCCTCGGGGGCCACCATCAGCGAGATGAATTGTGTGCGGCGCCACCTGTCTGGCATCAAGGGCGGCCGACTGGCGGCGGCGTGTTACCCGGCGCGGGTGCTGACGCTGCTGATCTCGGACGTGCCCGGCGACGACCCTATCAACATTGCCTCCGGCCCCACGGTAGCCGACCCCAGCACCTGCGCTGACGCACTGGCCATTGTGCGCCGCTACGGCATTGACCTGCCCCCGGCGGCACGGCAACTGCTGGACAGCGGCGCGGGCGAATCGATCAAACCCGGCGACCCGCGACTGGCACGCACCGAGGTGCGCATGATTGCCACCCCGCAAATGGCGCTGGAAGCCGCCGCCGAAGTGGCGCGCGCGGCCGGTTTTGCCGCACACATTTTGGGCGACGCGCTGGAAGGCGAAGCACGCGATGTGGGCAAGGTGCTGGCGGGCATGGCGCTGCAAGTGGCCGGGCGCGGTCAACCGTTCAGCACGCCCTGCGTGCTGCTGTCGGGCGGCGAAACCACCGTGACCGTGCGCGGCACCGGCCGCGGTGGGCGCAATGTGGAATGCCTGCTGGCCATGGGCATTGCGCTGGATGGTCAGGCGCAGGTGCATGCGCTGGCGGGTGACACCGACGGCGTGGACGGTCAGGAGGAAATTGCCGGGGCACTGCTGTCCCCCGACACACTGACGCGGGCCTGGGC
>JBASJO010000035.1:0-1620 GCA_049655365.1 Rhodoferax sp.
GTGCTGGCACGGGCCAGGTACTCGGCGCGGTAGCCCAGGATCATGGTTTTGCCCGAGCCTGCCACGCCATGAATGACGCGGTGGCCGTTGCCCAGGGAGCGCGCCAATTGCTCCTGCTGCAGGTCCATCACGCGCATGATGCTGGGCAGTTCGGCCTGGCTGTCGCTGTCGTCAAACAAGTCACCCGTCGTTTGCACGCGGACCTCGGGGAACATGATCCAGCGCACCCGGTCGAGCTGCGGCAGGCTCATGACCCGGCCAAAGGCGTGGGGAAACATGTTCCACAGCCGCTGCTGAAAGCTTTCGGCCTCCACCGTTTCATACATTTCGTCCGAGCAGATCACATGATGCGGCGCGATGGCCTCGGACAGCCCGGCATCGTCAAACTGCTTGCGGGTGATGCGGGTAAAAACCACGCCATGGCCCCACGGAAACAGCAACTTGCCTTGGTGTTCACCGTCCGGTTGCACCAGTTGCGCATCACGCTCCAGCGCGTTCACCACTTGCATGGCGCAGTGCCGTGCCTGCGCCAGCGGGTTGATGACCACCTTGGGCTGACCATTGGCCAGGATGTCCCAGGACTGGCGGTCGGCGCGCAGAATGGTCTCCAACTTCCAGTCTTTGGTTTCCAGAATCAGCAGGCCGCGCCGGGGATGCAGCAGCACAAAGTCGGGGTGCGTTTGTTTGGGGCCGATCGGCACGTCGTACCAAAGCAGGTAGTCGTCGTCGAGCTTTTGTTCCAGCCGCTCAGCGAGTCGGCGCTCGCCGCTGGTCATGCGTGAGGCGCAGGCACCCAGCGCGGGTATGAGGCTTGCCATGATGTTCCCGTCCCTGAGAAGTGATGGACGGATGATAGGCCAAAGCCCGGTTGCGCTCCAAGAGCCTAGGCGGCAGAGCGTTCTGCTGCGTGTCCCCCGCCCTGCGGGCTCCTCCTTTGACCTGCGCAGAACACTCTGCCGCCCAGGCTCCTAGCCGTCGCTGCTCAGTGCTGATGCCCGTGCGCCCCATGCACATGACCGTGGGCCAGTTCCTCGGGCGATGCCGCGCGCACGTCGGTCACTTTCAGGCTGAAGCGCAGCACCTTGCCGGCCCAGGGGTGGTTGCCGTCGAGCAGCACGGTGTCGCCCTTGATCTTGACCACATGGAACACCTGGTCGCGGCCATCGGCAGTGCGGCCCTGCAATTGGCCGCCCACTTTGACGCCTGGCGGAAAGTCGCGGCGCGGCATGGTTTGCGCCAGGCTCTCGTCGCGCAGACCGAAGGCGTCTTCGGGTTGTAACAGCAGGCTGGTCTGGTAGCCCACCGTCTGGCCGTCCAGCGCGGCCTCGATTTTGGCCAGGGTGTTGCCGTAGCCGCCGTGCAAATAGGCCATGGGCTCCTTGGCTTCTTCGAGGAGTTTGCCCTGGGCGTCCGCCACTTTGTAGCGCAGGGTCACAACGGTGTCTTTTTCGATTTTCATGGTGTTGGGTGAGGTGAATGGTTTAGCTGCGCATTCTCGCGCAACGCGGCCAGGTGGTGTCGCCTTGCCTGCAGCAGCCAGTTGCTACCATTGCCGGCATGAACCCAACTGCTTGTCCGCGCATCGTCCTCGCCACGCTCAACGCACGCTACATCCACGCC
>JBASJO010000036.1:0-4365 GCA_049655365.1 Rhodoferax sp.
CCTACAACCCGGGCTACCAAAGCCTGATGAAAGACCTGAAGCAAAGCACCAAACAGCGCTTTGTCGGTTTTGACTTCGACTACCCTGCGCCGGAGCTCGAAGCCAGCATCATCACTTCTGAGACCGGCATTGCCCTGGCCGATGCGGTGCGGCTGG
Source organism: Rhodoferax sp. (assembly GCA_049655365.1). Lineage (GTDB taxonomy): Bacteria > Pseudomonadota > Gammaproteobacteria > Burkholderiales > Burkholderiaceae_C > Rhodoferax. Next base: position 157 of record JBASJO010000036.1, read on the forward strand.
TCAAAGTGGGCGGCACCGCGCGTGCGCTCAAGGGCCACGGCCTCGACGAGGGCATTTCCACCCGGCTACTGGTCTATGCCGCCATGCTGATGCGGGCAGATGTCGAGCCGGTGGACGCCTGCCGCATGGCGCTGGTTCGGCCCATCACCGATGATGCCGACATTCGCGCCACGCTCGATCACGCGATTGACGCGGTGTTTGGCTGAGGGACGTGGATTGCCGCGCGCCAGCCTGTCCTGAGTTCGTCGAAGGGCTCGCAATGACAAATTTATCAGACCCCCTCAAAGCAAGCGCTCCTGACGCCGAGCAGTTGCAAGCTTGGCGCACCCAGTTGGGTTGCAGCTTTCCTCAAATAGACGACATCTTTGCCGACTGCATGGTCGATGCCCAGGCCAAGCTCAGCACAGAAGGCCTGGACGACTATCTGGACCAAGCACGTTTTTTGGGCAAGATGGGCCGGGGCGTCGAGCCCGTGCTGATCTTTCTGCAGGAGTGGCCACAAATTGCGCACACCGTGGGCGAAGATGCCCTGAGCCCGGTCATCGCGACTGCCAAGCTCATCAACAAGTCGCCCAACGGCGACGCCATTGCGCCTTTTTTGCAGGCCCTGAGCGCCGTGGCGCGACGCCTGCCCACACGTGTGCAAATGCAGCACTTCCTGGATGTCAGCCTGCGCCTGATGGAGCGCACCAGCACGTCGATTCACGGCATTCACAAAACCTACCCCAGCCCGAGCCTGACCATTTTTTTCGAAAAATCGCCCCAACTGCTGAAACTGCTGAGTCTGCAGGGCCTGCAAAACTGGGTGGACTACGGCATCCGCAACACCAGCCATCACCCCGAACAGCAGCGGGCCTATTTCAGCCTGGCATCCGCCGACAGCCGCGCCGTGCTGCAACGCGAGCGCCACGGCACGCTGCTAATGGACCACACCCGCGCGCTCGAGCTGTATTTGCAGGCCTTGTGGCAGGACGCTGACGTGCTGGTGCCCTACTCCACCGCCTTTGACGTGCAGCGCCAGCCCATGCCCTACTTTGATGCCATGGGCATCCGCCTGCCCGACGTGTACGACGAACGCGCCGGCGTCCAAGGGATGGACCGCTACCGCGCCGCGCTGGCACATATTGCCGCGCATCGGCGCTGGAGCACCGCCATTTTTGGCGACAACTTCAGTCCGGCGCAGCGTATGGCCATCGAGTGCTTTGAAGATTCGCGCGTCGAGGCACTGGCCATGCGCGAGTACCCCGGCTTGCGCCGCATCTTCAGAGCGCTGCACCCCAGCCCGGTGGACGGCGCCTGCAACCCGGCTACCCATTCCTGCCTGCGCCACCGGCTGAGCCTGCTGTCGCGCGCCCTGCTGGACCCACCCCGACGCTTCGAGCAAGTGCAACTGACCGATTGGGTGCAACGCTTTCACGCCCTGCTGGCGCAAGGCGAGTCCAGCACTGCCGATATGGCCGGCCTGGCACTGAGTTACCTGGGCAAAACCCGGCTGCAAAGCGACCAATTGCCGAACACCTGGTTTGCCGATACCGAGGTCGACTACCGCGATGACAACCGGCATCTGTGGCGCTTCCATGAGCTCAGCGACGACGAGGACATGTTCGATGCTCCTGACCAAACGCCGTCCGCGCAAGAAATTCAAAGCCTGCCACCGCGCCACTACCCGGAGTGGGACTACAGCAGCCAAAGCTTGCGACCCGACTGGGTGAGCCTGTACGAGCGCCTGCACCCCTCGGGTCATGCCGCGGACATCGACGCGCTGCTGGCCAAACACAGCGCCCTGGCCAAGCGCCTCAAGCGCCTGCTGGACCTGCTCAAACCCCAGGACAAGGTGCGCGTGCGCTACCAGGAAGACGGCAGCGAACTGGATCTGGACGTGGCGATCCGCTCGCTGATCGACCTGCGCGCGGGCAGTCAGCCCGAGTCGCGCATCAACATGAGCCACACCACCAACGGCCGCAGCATTGCCGTCACCCTGCTGCTGGATTTGTCGCAGTCACTCAACGAAAAAGCGCGCGGCACCGAGCAAACCGTGTTGCAACTCAGCCAGGAAGCGGTGTCGCTGCTGGCCTGGTCGGTTCAGCAACTGGGTGACCCGCTGGCCATTGCCGGCTTTCACTCCAACACGCGCCACGATGTGCGTTACCTGCACCTGAAAGGTTTTGGCGAGGTGTGGGGCGACGAGGTCAAGGCACGGCTGGCCGCCATGCAGGCCGCCTACAGCACGCGCATGGGCGCGGCCATGCGCCACGCGGCACACACCTTGCGCGCGCAACCGGCTGATAAAAAATTATTGTTGGTGCTGACCGACGGGCAACCGTCGGATATTGATGTGTCTGATGAGCGCCTGCTGATCGAAGACGCCAAGGAGGCCGTGCGTGAACTCGACCAGCAGGGCATTTTTACTTATTGCATCAACCTCGATGCGGCCGCTGATGCCTACGTGAGCGATATTTTCGGGCGCCACTACACGGTGATCGACAACATTGCCCGGCTACCCGAGCAGTTGCCCAAACTGTTCATGGCCTTGACGCGCTGAGTCAGCAGATCAAGGCCTGCACAGATTTCACTCGGCGCCAGCCACGGCTTGTTCAGCGGTAACCGGGCCCGGGCCACGACGCTCGAACCACGAACCCAGGTAAAAAATGCCCACCAGACTGGCCGCCATGATGCCCAGCATGACAGGGTCGGCAATGCCGTAGACGTCAGCAAAAGTGTCACCGTCGATCATTTCACCGATGGCCATCATCGACCGAATGGCGTCGCCGTAAAAGCCGGCAAAGGCCGTGGTGCCAATGAACAAACCCACCACAAACACCAGCGCATCCAGCCGCCCGGACGACAGACCCACCATCGAGGTTCCCGGGCAATAGCCGCCAATGGCAAAACCGGCACCAATCAGGGCGCCGCCCACGGCCGAGGCCATCACCAGGGCTTGCGGTACAAACAAGGTGTCCGCTTCCATCAGGCCGACCACACGCATGCCCCACAGCCCGACCGCTGCGACCACAATGGCGGTGAACATGACCTTGAACACCGACCAGTCGGTCAATCGGAACTGCCCGGTGAGTTTGGACGGGCTGCCAAAGCCGGCATTCTCCAGCACAAAGCCAAACAGCACACCACACACCAGGCCCGAGACCATGCCACTTTCATGAAGGGGAAACATGTCAGACTCCTTTGACAAAACGGCCGACCAGCAGACCGGTGGCGAAAAACACACCCAGAAAAACAAAGGCCGAGATGCTGAACACCGCAGCGCCGGACAATCCCAGGCCACTGGTGCAGCCGCCCGCCACGCGGGCCCCAAAACCTGCCAGCGTGCCACCCAGCAGCGCCTGTGTCAGGCGTCGCCCGGAGCCCAGGCTGCGTTGTCCATCCAGCTGCACCCGAAAGCGCCCGGCCATGAAGGCCGCGATGGCCGCGCCGATGATCATGCCCAGCACTTCCCAGGTGATCCAGGATCCGATCGGGTTGCCATCAGAAACCATGGGTTTGAGGTAGGGGTTGGCCAGTGTCGCCTCCGGCGCCACCACCAGACCGGCCCCGGCCACCACATGGGTCACCGCGCCACTGGCGCCCAAGCCATGGCCCGAGAGGATAAAACTGAGCATCAACACCAGACCGAGTGCGATGCCCGCCGCCAGGGGTGACCAAAAAGGTTTGACGACCCGTTTGCCGTCTGGAAATTGCGCTTTCATCGTTGGCTGCCTTTCAAAACAACACCATGACACATTGCCACATGTACTCACTGGGCACACAGAGCGCCTGAAGCACAGAATCATTCTAAAGATTAAGCGATAACAAATATATTGACATATATCAACGCAAACTGATATTACAGGCGAGCTTCGGTGAGGGCGATGGGACGGGGCTGGCGCAGACAGTGATCGCGTTCAGTGGCGCTTCGCAGCCCCTGGCAGCGCAAGAATGCCTCGCTTTGCAGGTTTCTGGCCTGCTGCAACAACCTTCCCTGCTCAACGGCGCCAAGCACAATCTGGTGAAATGCCAGCATGAGGACCACCGTGGTCAGGATCGCCAGAACCACCAACGTGGTCTGCGAACTCAGCAAGACCGACAGACGCGGCCAATCCCCCAGCAAATCGCCTTGAGACGAGTCTTGTCCAGGCAGCTCGGGATTTGAAAATTTGATTGTTTGCAGATTGGGATTCATGGCAGCGCTCCAACAGAGGTGCGCACTGTGCC
>JBASJO010000037.1:0-3826 GCA_049655365.1 Rhodoferax sp.
CCTGTGGTGTAGCCTGGAATCAGGGCATTTTGCATTTGCAGGCAGAATGGAATATTGTCATGAACAACGATGTTATCGTTCCACCTGAATGGATCAATCATCTCATTCAAACGGCCATAGATAATAATCTTTCTGTCATTTCACCTGCTTTGATAGAAGGTGAGCTGGATTATGATTTTGATGCATTTGCATCGGCATCAAGTGCAAAAATGCAGAATGTCTTTAGGCATCAAACGCAACACGCAGTATGTATCTGTATACATCGCTCAGTTTTTCATGAAATTGGTTATTTCAGAGCCAATCCAAAACTACTGGGTTTTGAAGATGCGATTTTTTTCAACGACCTGGCTAAATCAGATTTCCGACGTGCCATTAACGGACGCGTATGGTTGCATCACTTTGGCTCCATTACGCAGAAGGAAATGAAACAAAAAATGGGGAAATCCGAAAAAGAGGTCTTGGTCAAAGTCAACTCAAGGCAATTGTTACAACAGAGTTGGATAGAACGAAAAATCGCGCGCCACCGCGTCAAACAGCAGCAACGTGATTGGCAACAGGCTGAATTGAGCGCATATGGCATGACCTTGCATGGGGAGCGCGTCAATCACGCCTTCGTTTGGCGCTAACAGCCCACAGAAACGTCACGTCTAACATGATCAACACGCCCGAGCCCAACCACATTGCAGCAACTGCGCCACCCACGGGCAGTATCTGGCAACGCTTGCGTCGATTTTCGCCTTACTTTGGCACCTTGCGCGGAACCTGGCTGCTGGTTGGATTCTGTGCGGTGTTGGGTTCGGCTACAGAGCCCATGATTCCCGCGCTGCTCAAGCCTTTGCTGGACCGTGGTTTTCAGCAAGGTCAAATTGAAATTTGGGAAGTTCCGGCGGCACTTTTGTTGTTGTTCGGTGTTCGGGGACTGACAGGCTACCTATCGCAGCTGGGTTTGACTCGCATTACCCATCATGGCTTGCAGCGGTTGCGCCAAGCCATGTTTGCCAAAATATTGGAGGCTGACCTGAAACTGTTTTCGCAGCAGAGCTCCAGTGCTTTGTCCAACACCGTGGTGTATGAAGTTCAAAACGGCGCAGCTTTGTTGGTCAATGTCATGCTCAGCCTGTTACGCAACGGTTTAACCCTGCTGGCACTGACAGGCTACCTTTTTTACCTGAATTGGAAACTCACGCTAATTGTTGCCGCCATCTTTCCAGCCGTCACCTGGGTGATGAAAGTGCTGTCGCGACGGGTTCACAAGCTCACCAAAGCGACCCAGCATGCCACCGACGATTTGGCTTACGTTGTTGAAGAAAATGTCCTTGCCCACCGGGACATACGCTTGTATGCCGCGCAGGACACACAGGCGCAACGGTTCGAGAACCTGAGCCACACGCTGCGCCACCTGGCGATGAAATCCACTGTTGCCGGCGCGGCGATGACGCCCATCACGCAAATGTTGGCAGCTGTCGCCTTGTCGGCTGTGATCTCGGTGGCGTTGATGCAAAGCGCCAGCAGTGGCACTTCGGTCGGAAGCTTTGTGGCGTTTGTCACCGCCATGTTGATGATCATTGCGCCAGTGCGCCAATTGTCTGAAGTCTCAGTGCCTATCACGCGCGGCCTGGTCGCATTGGAACGCGCGCTTGCACTCATCGAGCAGACAACCGATGAATCCAGCGGCAAGTTCACGATGCAACGGGCTTCTGGTTCACTCTCTTTTTCAAAGCTTGTTGTGCAGTATCCGTCAGCGTCAGAGCCTGCTTTGCAACTTGAGTCCTTGACAGTCAAGCCGGGTGAAACCGTGGCGCTGGTCGGCTCGTCTGGGTCCGGTAAAACCACGCTGGTCAACGTGCTCACCCGCTTTGTCGACATCACGGCTGGCCGGGTTGAACTCGACGGGCACGAATTGCGCGACTGGAACCTGGCCGCCTTGCGGGCGCAGTTTGCGCTGGTGAGCCAGCAGGTGGTCATGATCAACGACAGTGTGGCAGCCAATGTGGCGCTGGGTCTGAGCATCGACCGCGACCGTGTTTTGGACTGTCTGAAGTCAGCCAACCTCACCGATTTTGTACAGGCACTGCCCAATGGCATCGACACGCTGGTCGGTCACAACGCAACCCAACTGTCGGGTGGCCAGCGTCAGCGTCTGGCGATTGCTCGCGCGCTGTACAAAGATGCGCCGATTTTGATCCTGGACGAAGCCACCTCAGCGCTGGACACCGAATCCGAGCGCAGTGTGCAAGACGCTTTGGTCAGACTCATGGCCAACCGAACCACCCTGGTGATTGCACACCGGCTGTCCACCGTGCACCACGCTGACCGCATCGTGGTGCTGGACCGCGGTCGCGTTGCCGAGTCTGGAACACACCAACAGTTGATTCAAAGTGACGGCGTGTACGCCCGGCTTTATCGACTTGGCTTGCACGACGCTGCCTAAAATTTGACAGCAGACAACAGGGGCTGATTCAGCTGCGCTCCCTGTCGATCAACGCGTAGACCCGCACGTACTCCTGCGCAACGTGATGCCAAGGCCGCTCGAAAAGTGGCACATCCTCAGTGCGGATCAACTGTTGCTCCACCGCCTCCACCCAGGCATCCAGCGGTGCCGACAACGGCAGCACAGCACCTGAATCTGAAGTGACATGCACTGCAGCGCCACACACATCTGAGATCACCACGGGCACCCGGGCCGCCATGGCCTCGCTGATGACCATGCCATACGGTTCCGCTTTGGCGGGGTGTAACAACACATCAAAGCCAGGGTACGGTGACTGATCGCTCCAGCCAGCCAGTGTGTAACCGCCCTGCCAGTCTGCAAACAGATGAGCCACCTCTGCGGGCTCTGGTCCCACCACACACAGTTGCAACTCGGGGCGTTGAACGCGCAAGGCGGCGACAATCTTCACCACCCAGGGCAGGCCTTTGCGTTGCCACTCCTTGCCAACAAAACCGACGACACCACCCCGCGGCGGCACAGCTCGTGACGCACGTACCGCGCCGGCGAGCACGCCAGGCACGATGGGTTCCGTCATTTTCTGGGCCAGGGTTGGGTAATAGTGCGCAATCAAGGTCTTGATGAATTGTGAATTCGGCACAACAAACTGCGGTTGCGACAACTCACGGCGCTCCAAAAACAATTGCATCGCCACGCGCAGCGACAGCCATCGCCACCAAGGTCTTTCAAAGATCGTTGCAAACGGCGGCCCATGAAAAGTCGTGACGTGGTGAATACGCAGCCGCTCATGGCTATGGATCACACTGCCGTCATGCGGATGCGCAAGCAAAAACCGCTCGACCCGCCGGCCAAAACGCAACAGCGCAAGCCACCGTGGGCGCGGTGCGATTTCACCCAACTCATGAACGTCGATACCTGCTGGCTTTTCAACGTGGCAGCGCTCACAAACCACCGTCACATGATGGCCCAACTGCGCGAGTTCACGCGTCAACTCCCAGACATAGCGCTCCATGCCACCAACCGGCCCGTAACGACGCACCACATGAATCAATTCAAGCTGGGACAAAGTCTTAACCCTTGATCAAAAAGAAACGAATTGACGAACCAGGCACATCGACATCACAGCAGCACGATGTCATATTGCTCCTGCCCCATCGCGCTCTCGCTTTGCAGCGACACCGGCTTGCCGATGAACTCGCTCAGGCCGGCCAGGTGCTGGCTTTCCTCGTCCAGAAACAGCTCGATCACCTTGGGGGAAGCCACCACGCGGAACTCCTTGGGATTGAACTGGCGGGCTTCACGCAGGATTTCACGGAAGATGTCATACGCCACGCTGCGGGCGGTTTTCACAATGCCCTTGCCCGCGCACACCGGGCA
>JBASJO010000038.1:0-12039 GCA_049655365.1 Rhodoferax sp.
CCGCCAGGATCTGCGCCACCTTGATGTCCTGGAAGCGGCGGCGCTGTGCTGAGAGTGCGGTCAGCAGCGTTGGCGGTTCGCCAACCCCGGTGGGCACGACGATGAAGTCGCCATTGCGCAATTGATCGATGGCATCTTCAGCGGTGACGCGTTTGCTTTGGTAAATTTGTTGAAATGACATCGTATCTCCAAGTTGAAAGGGGTGACAAGGAGCATGATCTGCGTTGACTCATGTTTCGATGCCGACAGATGACTGGTAGCTGTTGCGCTTTTGGGTCTTGGCTGCGAACAAGGCATTGTCACCGTGTTGGAGCATGGCGTCTATGGTGTCGCCGGCTTGCTGCAAGTGCCCGCCAACACTCACGCTCAGCCGAATCACCTCACCGGATTCGCTGGTCACGGCTGTGCACTTTTCGACCTCTGTTCGCAAGCGCTCCCCCAACATGTCGAGCGCACTCTGACTGGCCCGCGGCAGCAGCACCAGAAATTCGTCGCCGCCCCACCTTGATACAGCATCGTAGGTGCGCACGGTCTGCGAGATCAGTTGCGCTATGGTTTTAATGGCCCGGTCACCCGCAGCGTGACCGAACTGGTCGTTGACGTCCTTGAACCTGTCCACGTCCAGCCAAAGAATGCCCAGTTGGCTGGATTCACGGCGGGAGCGCTGCAGTTCGGCCTCAAGCCGCGCCAACATGCCGCGCCTGTTGAGCAGATCTGTCATGGGGTCGATCCGGGTGAGCCGCTCCAAGGCGGCTGTGCGCTCCTGCACTTTGGTTTCAAGGTCCCGGCGGGCTTGTGATACGGCGTGCGCCATGGTGACGAAGCGCTGCATCAGGTGATTGATTTCACCCGTGCCCAGCCTGTCCAATGCCGATGTGCCGTCCTGGCCGCTCTCGACCAGCGACATGGCCTGGTTCAGTTTTTGAAGCGGTGTCACCACGTAGTGACGCAGGGCCAAATTGAACAGTACCAGCAAACTGATCAGGGTCAGTGCATACACCGCCATCAAACCCGTGAATTCACTGAATGGCAGCAACACATCGAGATCCAACAGGGTGATCTCATACCAGTCGATTTCGGGCAGGTAGGTGACGCCGGCCAGGTGCCGTTTGCCGTTCACGGTGACAAACACCGTGGCCACTGTCTTGTCCCGCGCTTCAAGCGAGTGCATGGCGTTCAACACAGCCGCCTGGTCCTGCTTGTGCTCGAACAGAAGATGGATGGTGTTTTGTTGCGCAGGACTTTTGCTGATCGAGCCAAAGTCGATGAGTTTTTGATTGCGGTGGACCTGAATGGCGCCGGCATGGTCTACGAACAGGCTGGTGACGCCCGGCACGTGCTCTTCGACGACATTGTTGATAAATGAGGTCAGGTCCAGCCCGGTGCCAACCATGCCCAGAATGTCATCGCCATCCCGAATCAGAACGTCGATCCAAAGCTTGGTGATACCCAGATTCAGGTCCGGGTTGACATTGATGTGCAGGGCGCGATTTTGCCGGATCAAGTCAAAAAACCAGGCATCCTTGGCAGCTTTGGCGTCCAGCACATAACGAAATTCCTTACCGACAAATTCGTTGCTTGCGTTGTTATGAAAATACTTGCCGTTGTTCAGCAGCGCCACAAAATAGCTCTTGTCCTGAAAATTCTGGCGATAACTTTCCAGTTCGGCAAAGGCCAGCTGGGTGGACGCCGCATCGTCAGGGGCGCGCGCCCAACGGCGCAGCACATCCGAGTTGGCCAACTGCCTGGCCAGAGCCACTTCCCGCAGGATGGGCAACAAGGTACGGCTCTTGTCATAAAGCACCTGCTTTTCAGCGTAACGCATGGTCCACTGCGCGAAGATGCTGTCGGCCATGGCGCGCACGGCCAGCCATGAAGGGGCCGCCACCACCAGGAAAAACAGGGCGGTGAGTAAAAGGAATCTAGGGCGCAGGTTCATGGCCATCAGGCATCGGTGTGGTCACTTAAAACACAAAAATCCAAATCGTTTCAAGCCCTTTGCGGCACCATCAGCCCGCGCTGCACGGCCGGCCGCGCCACAAACGCCGCGAGCGCCCGGGTCACATGGACAAAGTCCTGCATGCCCACCAAATCGCCCGCGTGGTAGCGCTCGATCAAGTTGCGCACCCATGGAAAGATGGCGATGTCGGCGATGGTGTAGGCGTCGCCCATGACCCAGGCGCGGTGCTCCAGGCGCTGGTTCAACACGCCCAGCAGGCGCCTGGCCTCAAGCACATAGCGGTCGCGCGGACGCTTGTCTTCAATGTCCTTGCCGGCGAAGATCGTGAAAAAGCCAACTTGGCCAAACATCGGGCCGATGCCGCCCACCTGGAACATCAGCCACTGGATCGCCTCATACCTGGCTGCGGCCTCAAGCGGAATAAATTGCCCGGACTTTTCCGCCAGGTACAGCAGGATGGCGCCCGATTCGAACAGTGCCAGCGGCTGGCCGCCAGGGCCGTTCGGGTCGAGGATGGCGGGAATCTTGTTGTTGGGAAAGGTGGCGATGAACTCGGGCGACAACTGGTCGTTTGTCTCAAAACTGACCAGATGCGCCTCATAGGACAGGCCCATCTCTTCCAGCAGGATCGACACCTTGACGCCATTGGGCGTGGGCAGCGAGTAAAGCTGCAGCCGATCCGGGTGCCGGGCGGGCCACTTGCGGGTGACGGAAAAAGCAGAGAGGTCGGTCATGCAGGCTCCTGTGAGGTTGAACGCGGCTTATGTTAGCGCTGTTGCCATGCGCAGCCGGCGCGCCGCGTCGTCGGCCCGGGCATCGTCAATCTCGCGCAGCACCGCCTGCATGTCGACACTGGCCTGCGCCCGTTCAAAGTGGCCGGACAGCACCGACGCATTGCTGAGCAGGCCGGCCTGGTACAGGCTCCAGATTTCGGGGCCGTACTGGGTGGCCAGCAATTCAGGCGCAAACTGGCCAAAGAAGTCGCGCAAGTTGGCCACGTCGCGCAGCAGCATGCGCTGCGCGTGGTTGTTGCCAGCGGCGTCCACCGCCTGCGGCAGGTCGATGATGACGGGCTCGTCTACGCCCTCTGTTCCATCCACGCCCGGCGTGTGGGCCAGCAAAATGTTGAACTCCGACAAATCCCCGTGCACCACGCCCGCGCACAGCATGCGCACCACCTCGGCAATCAGTGTGGTGTGGTGGGCCCTGGCCTGTTCCGGCGTGAAGGCCACATCGTTCAGGCGCGGGGCGGCGTCGCCGTTGGCATCGGTCACCAGCTCCATCAGCAGCACGCCGTCGCAAAAGTTGTAGGGCTGCGGCACCCGCACACCGGCTGCGGCCAGGCGGTAGAGCGCGTCGACCTCGGCGCTTTGCCAGGCGGCTTCCTGCTCTTGCCGGCCAAACTTGCTGCCCTTGGCCATGGCGCGGGCCTGGCGGCTGTTTTTCACCTTGCGGTTTTCGGTGTAGTCCACCGCCTGGCGAAAGCTGCGTTCGTTGGCTTCTTTATAGACCTTGGCGCAGCGGGTGTCATCGCCGCAGCGCACCACGAACACCATGGCCTCCGTGCCGCTCATGAGCTGGCGCACCACGCTGTAGATCAGGCCTTCTTCGATGAGGGATTGCAGTCGGGCGGGTGGTTTCATGGCGGGTCTTTTGCTTTGGGTGTTTGCCGGATTGTCGTGCCCCGGCCATTCCACGATGCGGGCCAAGGCCTTGGCTCTAGACTCTGTCCTGTGCCGTATCCCGTGGCAATCAAACCTTGAGTCTCTTCCAACCATGAATTCTGGTGTGCTTTATGCCGCGTTGGCCTATTCGGCCTGGGGCTTGTTTCCGATCTTTTTCAAACAGCTTGGGGCTGTCAATCCCTTTGAGGTGGTGCTGCACCGCACGCTGTGGTCGCTGGTGTTTTTGCTGTGTGTGCTGGCCGTGCTCAGGCGCTGGGCCTGGCTGCGTGATGTGGTGCGCCAGCCCAGGGTGCTCGCGGCATTTGGCGTGTCTGCCCTGTTGTTGTCCCTGAATTGGTCGGTGTACGTGTGGGCCATTCAAAACGCCCATGTGGTCGATGCCAGCCTGGGCTACTTTATCTTGCCGCTGGTCAATGTGGCTTTCGGCTTCGCCTTCTTGCATGAGCGGCCACGCCCGGTACAGTGGCTGGCGGTGGCGGTGGCTGGCGCCGGGGTGCTGTGGCTCACGCTGCAGGCCGGGCGGCTGCCCTGGGTGGCGCTGGTGCTGGCAACCACTTTTGGCATCTACGGCCTGCTGCGCAAGGTGGCGAGCTTGGGCGCGCTTGAGGGTCTGACGCTGGAAACCTTGTTGCTGGCGCCGTTTGCCCTGGGGCTGCTGCTGTGGTGGGCCTGGCATGGGCAGGGTGCGCTGGTGCAAGGCGACGCGCCCACCCTGGGCTGGCTGCTGTTGGCCGGCCCGTTGACCGCTGTGCCGCTGCTGTTGTTTGCCGCTGGCGCGCGCCGCATCCCCCTGGGCACGCTGGGCATCCTGCAATATATTTCGCCGAGCCTGCAGATGCTGCTGGGCGTGTGGCTTTACGGCGAAGCCTTCGACCCCGCGCGCGCCGTCGGCTTTTATCTGATCTGGCTGGCCTTGGTGGTCTACAGCCTGGACAGCTTGTGGAACAGCCGCAGGCAGCCCGCAAAACCACCGGTCATCGTGAACTGATGTGCTTCGCGACGGCTTACGCGTCCAGAACAAATCTCATTTCACGAGGCATGCTTGAAAAAGTCAAAACTGTCGCTGGCAATCTTGGCTAAACTGCAGCGCCATCTTTGCCATCGTCTGGATATCCAATGAAACCAATCTCAGAATTATTGAAACAGCGCAACTCTGTGCTGTATCAAATTGCCCCAACGGTGAGCGTATTTGACGCGTTGCTATTGTTGGCCAAACTGGAGGTAGGCGCCTTGCTGGTGATGCAAGACGGCAAACTGCAGGGTGTTGTGTCAGAACGCGACTACACCCGCAAGGTCGCCTTGCAGGGTCGCAACTCCAAGGAGACCACGGTTGCCGAGATCATGACCCGCGAAGTCATCACGGTCGGGCCACAGGTCGGTACGCGAGCCTGCATGAGCCTGATGAGTCAGAAGAAAATTCGGCACTTGCCAGTGTTGGAAGATGGAAAAGTGCTCGGACTGATCTCCATTCGTGACATTTTGGATGACATCATTGCCGACAACGAACAAACCATTTCGCAACTGACCAGCTACATCAACAGTTGAGTCTTTCTCTCGCTTGACCACAGGTTCACGAGGTTTTTACTGATCCGGCCCGATGATGTTTTAAGGTCCGTTCGGGCTGAGCTCGTCGAAGCCCTTCGACAGGCTCAGGGCGAACGGTTCATACTTTACCGGGCCGAATCAATAAGCGCCCTGCCCACTGCGTGACCCAATCACCGCCGCTCACCAGCACAATCCCGACCAGCACCGGAATGGCCCCGAGTAAAAAACTTGGTTCGATCGGTTCCGACAGCAGCCAGGCGCCAAAGACGATGCCAAACAGCGGCGTCAGGAACGAGAACACGCCCAGGCGCGACGCCAGGTAATGGCGCAACAGCCAGAACCAGGCCAGAAAGCTGGCAAACGACACCACCAGCGAGTGAAAGGCCAGGCTGGCCCAGACCTGCGGCGTGGGGTTGAAGCGCGCCTGGCCGGTCAGGAAGGCGCCGGCCAGCAGCAGCACAAAGGCACCGATGAGCTGGTACAGCAGGGTCTGCGTCGCCGGTGCCCTGGACAAGGTGGAGCAGCGCACCACCACGGTGGTGGCACCCCAGGCCGCGCCGCCCAGCACACCCAAAAAGTCGCCCCACAGCCCATTGCCTGTTCCGGCAGTGGCCGCTGTGCTGCCCCCCAGAAAGGCAAACGCGAGGCCGCCAAATGCCAGCACAATGCCCAGCCACTGCACTGCGCCCAGCCGCTCGGCGGGCAGCTTCCAGTGCAGGCCCAGCGCGGCAAACATGGGCGCGGTGTACAAAAACACCACCATGTGCGAGGCGCTGGTATGGCGCAGGCCCTCGGCCACCAGCAAAAACTCCAGCCCAAAGAGCAGCGCCACCGCTACGCCGGGGCGCAGTGTGCCGTCGCGCAGGTTCATGGGCTCCTTGCGCCACCACATGACCAGCCCCACCAACAGCGCGGCCACGCCCGAGCGCAGCGCAATTTGCATGATGGGCGCAATGTCGGTGGCCGTGGCTTTCAGCACCACTTGCTGCATGCCCCAAACGGCGCACAGCAGCGCCATGAGGGTGATGGCTTTGGCGTCGAGGTCCAGGCGGGCGTTCATGGCGGCACTGTCAGCTGGCAGCGTCCAACTGGCCCACCAACGACCAGCCGGCGTGCGGGTTGGTCTTGTCGTTCTCATAGTCCCAGACCGCGGCGCAGCGCTCACAGACGTAACGGGTGACGGTGACCGCCCCGTGGCGGCGCGGCTCCTTGCGGTTGACGCCTTGCATCAGCTCGGCATGGCCGGGGGCGCGGCGCCAGTTGCGCTGGATGCCGGCGCAGGCGTCGCAAAGTACTGGCGTCTTCGATTCGTTGGGGGGATTCTGGTCTTGGGTCATGGGCGGCACTCTCGGTAAAGGGAGTGATTGTCGCGCCTGGCTAGCACTTGCTCTGCAAGGCATGCAAACGCAAATGCGCCGCATCTTCCCGGTCCAGCGGCTGCTGGTTTTTGGCCTGCAGGTAGTGGTCGGTGAACACCTCCAGGTAGGCGTCCAGCACCTCCGCCGCGTGCGTCTCGCCGGCCAGGGCCAGGCACAGGGCGCCCACCTCGGAGGTGCAAAAGTGGTCGGCGCGGCTGGAGCGGCGCAGGCGGTAGTTGGAGATCTGCTCGGGGCGCAAACTCAGCACCGGCAAGTGGTTCAGGTAGGGGCTTTTGCGAAACATCTTGCCGGCCTCGCTCCAGGTGGCGTCCAGCAGCACAAACAGCGGGCGCTTGGATTGCTGCCCATCGGCGGCAGTGTCGGGCAGCAGCGCGGTGACCATCCGCTCGGGCGGCACGAACTCGCCGGGGAACACCACATAGGGCTGCCATTGCGGGTCGGTCAACAGCACCAGCAAAGCCGGGTCAACTGAAGTGCGGGCCCAGCCAAAGGCGAAGGTGTCCGCCACCACGTCGGCGATCAGCCAGCCGGTGTTGCTGGGCTTGAGCGGTTCGATGTCGGCCATCAGCAGGCACATGCCGGCGCGCGTGGGCACGCTCGGGCGCAAGGCGCACAGGCAGTGGCTGTGCATCACCCGGCAACCGGGGCAGCGCTCACTGGGGCCGCCGCGTGCGCGAAACGGTTTGACGGCGCGCGCCAGGCGGGCCGTGCGCAAGCGGGAAACTGCGTGGGTCATGGTTTCCGGGAAGGTGCGCCTTTGTCTATTTGGCTGGCCGGTATAGGGCGCAAAGCTTGTTGCCGTCGGGGTCACGCAAATACGCCAGGTAGAGCTTGACAGCCCCGCCTTCACGAAATCCCGGCGGGTCTTCACAAGTGGTGCCACCGTTGGCCACACCGGCCGCATGGAAGGCATCCACTTGCTCCGCGGACGCCGTGTTAAAGCCGATGGTGCTGCCGTTGCCGTGGGTCGCGGGCTCGCCATTGACCGGCGTGGTGATGGCAAACGAGCCGGTGGGGCTGCGGTAGAAATAACGGCTCTTGTTGGCCACCCCCGGGCCAATGCCCAGCGTGCCGAGCACCGCGTCGTAAAACTTCTTCGAGACCTCAAGGTCATTGGTACCAAGCATCACATGACTGAACATAAATTCTCCGTGGGGGCCCGGTAGCGGGCGAAATGGGAACCGGGGATGGTAATGGATCGCCCGGTTTGATGATTAAGGAAGATGGGACAAGTTGGCATAAAGGTTGGCAAAATTGTTAGGCAAAATAACTATAAAAACATATAAATCAATTATTTACAAAAGTTATAAACTTGGCAAAATAGAGCCATGTATACCGACACCCATCAATTTGAACCCCTGCTGCCTTCCGAAGCGCGCATGGCGCCCATGCTGACCAAAGCGCATGACCTGTCGCGCCTGGCCACCACCTTGGCCGGCACCCGCGTGCCATCAGAACTGCGTGGCCTGTTGCGCAACATGAATTCGTATTACACCAACCGCATTGAGGGGCAGCACACCCGGCCCCACGAGATCGACCAAGCCCTGCGGCAAGACTTCTCCAAAGACGCGGCGCTGGCCACCAAACAACGCCTCGCGGTGGCCCACATTGAGGCCGAGCAAGTGCTGGAGCAGCGCTACGCCGGGGCGGACGGTGCACGCGCGCTGTACTCGGTGGCAGCGGTGCAAGACCTGCACCATGAGCTGTTCAGCCAGCTGCCGCCCGCTGATTTATTGACGCCGGAAGGCCAACCCATGGCTCCCGGCGCGTTGCGCCAGCGCGATGTTCAGGTGGGCCAGCACATTGCCCCAATCCACGCCAGCGTCCCTGACTTTCTGACGCGTTGGGCTACTTTTTACGGTGGGGTGCGGCGCGGCGAGGCTGCGTTGGTGGCCATGGCCGCTGCCCACCAGCGCCTGGGTTGGGTTCACCCCTTTGTGGACGGCAACGGGCGCGTCATGCGGCTGCACACCCACACCCTGCTCAGCGCCCTGGGTTACACCGGTGGCCTGTGGTCGCCACTGCGTGGCTTTGCACGCAGCACCGAACGCTACTACGCCTTGCTGGCCGATGCCGACAGCCTGCGCCGGGGCGACCTGGACGGGCGCGGCAATCTGAGCGAACAGGCCTTGATCGCCTGGATTGACTATGTGCTTGACACCTGCCTGGACCAGGTCCGCTTTATGGCGGGCATGCTGGACTTTGAAACCATCAAAGCCCGCATCGAGGCCTGTCTGGTGTTTGAGAGCACGGTAGTCAAACAAGGCGTGCGCCAGGAGGCGCTGCGTGGGCTGCACTACCTGTTTCTGAGTGGCGAAGACATGGCGCGCGGCGACTTCAAGTCCATGCTGGGCATGAGCGACCGGGGCGCCACTGACGCGTTGGGGGCGCTTGTCAAGCGCGGGCTGCTCAAGTCTGACTCGCCGCAAGGCAAGGTCCGTTTCGGGCTGCCGCAGCACGCCCTGCGCTTTCTCTTTCCGCAGCTTTGGCCGGAGGCTGAGGCCGATTCGTCCACGCTTTGAATTTGAAATTAGGCAAGGCTTCACCGCTTTTCGCGCCAGTGGCTGCTGATCAGCTTGATCTACCCGCCTAAGCCGCCTGCCGAAAACCCAAATCAGGCAGGGCTGTTTTAGCGGTCAGGTGCGGTGGCAGGTGGACGCCAACGTGCGCCTGGCCCCTTGCGCTCTGGTGCAATGAGGTTACGGCGACTCAAGCCAGCCATGCGCCAGCAACACCCGCTTTTAAAAAGAAATTAGCCCGCTGCGAATATTTCGTTTGCTTCGATTAATGCTACTATTTCCCCTATTGCAAATAGCCTTGCCTGGGCCGCTGCGCGAAGGAGAACTCCATGAAAGATCAAGAAATACTCGACCCCGCCAATGAAGCAGAAGCCGAAATGGCGGCGGTTGCCCATCAATGCCTGGTGACGGCGCTGGACCATTCCCATGCGGATCACATCAACATCATTCTTGATGTGGGCTCGGATGGCGACCAAAAACACGAAACGCCCGTGCTAAAGCTGCCGCCGCGTGCCTTGCGCTTCTTTGCCGACGTGTTGCGGCAAATGGCCAAGCAAGAGCCCATGCTGCTGGTGCCGCAAAAACACGAACTCACGACACAGGAGGCGGCCAATTTTCTGAACGTGTCACGCCCTTTTGTGATCAAGGAAATCGAGGCCAATCGGCTCAAATGCCGCAAGGTCAACCGCCACCGCCGCATCGAATTTGACGAGCTGCGCCGCTACCAGGCCGCGCAGCAACAGCAGTCGGAACAGGCCCTGCAAGACCTGACCCAACTGTCTGAAGAGTTGGGGCTGGAGTTTTAAGTGGCAGGCTCGGCGCGCTACACGGCCATTCTGGATGCGAATGTTCTGTACCCACAGCTGATCCGCGACACCCTGCTGAGCTTGGCCGTTGAGCGCCTCTACCACGCGCGGTGGAGTGCCACGATTCATGCGGAATGGACGCGTAACCTGGCCAAAGAGCGGCCGGAACTCGCCGCCAAGCTACCTTTGGTCGTCGAGAGGATGAACGCCAGCGTGCCGGACTGTCTGGTGACAAATTACGAAAAGCTAGCGAACAGCATCGAATTACCCGATCCGGATGACCGCCATGTTGTGGCCGCCGCCATCGTTGGTCACGCGGATGCCATCGTTACCTTTAACACCAAAGACTTTCCGGTGGCTGTGTTGCAGCCCTATGGTATTGAGGTGCAACACCCCGACGAGTTTTTGATGAACCAATTGCAGTTGCAGGAAATACCAGCGCTGAGTGCCATCAAAAAAATGCGTGCCCGCTGGACCAACCCTGCAAGGCCAGCGCAAGAGCTTATTGCGGCGTTCGAGAAGCGAGGCTTGCCGATGACGGCTGAATTGCTGCGAGACGCTATCACGCTTATTTGACTCGATTCAATTCAATACCAGCCTTTTTTAACCATGCGAATCCTCCACACATCCGACTGGCATCTAGGCCAACATTTCATGGGCAAGAGCCGCCAAGCCGAGCACCAGGCCTTGATCGACTGGTTGCTGATTCAGGTTGAAGCCCATGCGGTGGACGCAGTGCTTATCGCGGGCGACATCTTCGACACCGGCGCGCCGCCCAGTTATGCGCGTGAGTTGTACAGCCAACTGGTCGTTCGGTTGCATGGCGCGGGCGTTGCCCTGCTGCTGCTCGGAGGCAACCATGATTCGGTCGCCACGCTGGGCGAAAGCCGCGCCATGCTGGCCTGCCTGAGCACCACCGTGGTGGCTGCGGTGGACGGCGCTGCCAGTCAGGTTGTTGTGCTGCCTTTGCGCGGCGGCAAGAGCGAGGCGGGCTGCATCGTTTGCGCCGTGCCCTTCATCCGTCCACGTGACGTGTTGCAAAGCCAGGTCGGACAAAGTGCCGAGGAAAAGCAGCAGTCCATGCAAACCGCCATTCAGTCCTATTACCAGTCGGTTGCCGAGGCGGGCCGTGCACGTCAGGCTGAGCTGCAGCAAGAGCTGGGCCGCGTCGTCCCGCTGATTGCCACCGGGCACCTCACCACGGTGGGGGCCAGCAGTAACGAGTCGGTGCGCGAGATTTATGTGGGCTCGCTCGAAGCCTATCCCACGGCGGCGTTTCCACCGGTGGACTACATCGCGCTTGGGCACATCCACAAGCCCCAAAAAGTGGGTGGGCTGGACCACATTCGCTACTGCGGCTCGCCCATCCCTCTGGGGTTTGACGAAGCGCGGCAACAGAAAGAAGTGTTGCTGGTGGACCTGGGCGCGGACGGGCTCACAGCCATCACGCCCCTGCTGGTGCCGCGTTTTCAGCCACTGATCTCCGTCAGCGGCAACCTGCTGGAACTGGCCGCTACGATCAAGGCCGCCGGTATGGAAGGCTCTGCTGGACAATCGGTATGGCTTGAAGTCACCGTGGCCGAGGACGATTACTTGTCTGACCTGCCCGCGCGCATCGAAGCCATGACGCAAGGTCTGTTCGTGGATGTGTTGCGGGTACGCCGCCAACGCGGCAATGTAGCGGCCAGCATCATCGGCGAGGTGAGTGAAACCCTGGATGAACTCAGCCCCGACGATGTTTTTGCGCGCAGATTGGCGCAAGAAGAACTGGCGCCAGAGCTGCAACTGGCCCTGAGCCAGCGTTACCGCGCCGTGTTGGCCAGCCTGACCGAGGTGCAAGCATGAAAATCCTCAGCCTGCGCCTGAAGAACCTCAACTCGCTCAAGGGTGAGTGGAAGATCGATTTCACCCAAGCCCCGTTTGCCGACAACTGCCTGTTTGCCATCACCGGCCCCACCGGCGCGGGCAAATCCACGTTGCTTGACGCCATCTGCCTGGCGCTGTACCACGAGACGCCGCGCCTGAAAAGCATCACCGCCTCGGCCAACGACATCATGACGCGCCACACGGTGGACTGCTTGGCCGAGGTGGAATTTGAAGTCAAGGGCGCGGTGTATCGCGCCTTTTGGAGCCAGCGCCGCGCCC
>JBASJO010000039.1:0-11147 GCA_049655365.1 Rhodoferax sp.
TGTAATTTGCGCGACATCCGGCTGATACCGAAACACCAGCAAAATAAAACTTGTTTGATCTACATCAAAAGGATGCGAAATAGTGATTCTCAAATTTAAACCACGAAACATGTGGCCGGCCATGGCATTGGGCCTCGTGTCGGTGCCGTTGGCCTTGGCCGCGCAAACCACAGCCCCCGGCGCCGAGACCGACTGGCAACGCGCCAACGAGGCTGTGGGCCAGCTCAAACGCGGCCATGCGGATGTACTCAAGTGGGAGCAAGCCAACGTGCCGCCCCCGGCGCTGCCAGGCCCGGTCGCAGAGGGGCTCAAGCTATTGACGGTGGAGGATGTCACGCGTCAGGCCTGGCGCAATCACCGCGATTTGGCGCGTCCGTTGGCGCGCCTCGGCACGGCCAATGTGGCACTTGTGGCCTCCGGTCGCTGGACAGAAATTGACCCCAGCCTGCAGCGCAAGGTGGATGACATGGACGAGGTGTTGCACGTGGCCATGCAAGCCCGAAAAGCCTGGTTGCAGGCGCTTGTCACTCGCCAGACTTTGGCGCATTACCAGGCGATTCTGGACGCGGCCAATGCAGCCAGCGAACTGGGTCAGCGCATGGTGAACGTGGGCAACTGGAGCGCGCTGCAACACGCCCGCGTGCAGCTGGTGCAGTCAACCGCGCAGATGAACCTGGCGCGCGCACAGTATGCGGCCACGCAGGCCCAGGCCACCCTGGTCAAGACACTGGGCTTGACCGGCAAAATCGCCAGCGTGACGCTTCCGGAAGCGCTGCCAGAAGTGCCACCGGAGTTTGTCCCGCCTGACGTATGGCAGCAAAAGGCACAGGCCGTGCAGGCGCAACTGGCAGAGGCGGAAGGCCTGCGCAGCCAGGCCAACTTCACGCTGGCACTGGCGGCTTACCAGGCCAGCCACGCGCTGGCCAAGGGCAGCCGCGATGCGCTGAAGACGCAGGAATTCATCAACGAGGAAACGGTGTTGCGCTACAACGGCATGCTGAGCAGTGTCTGGGATGTGCTCGATGCATCGCGCAACCAGTCACAGGCAGCCATTGAGGCCATCGGTGCGCAGCGTGACTTCTGGATCGCCGAGGCCGACCTGCAGTGGGTGCTGCAAGGTGGCGAGCCTGACAGTTTTGTACCACTGGGCGGTGGCAGTGAAGCCGCTGCCACCGCTGCGCACTAACAGGAATGGAAAAAATGAATTTCAACTCACGCAGACAATTTTTTGCCGGTGCGGCCGCCTCGGTGGCTGGCCTGGCCGTGGCGCGCTCGGCGCTGGCGGGCTTGCCCGAGCCGGTGATCCAGACCTCGGTGGCCACCGCACCGCCTCTGGTCCCCAGCACGGGCCGGCCCTACAACCCAGTCGTCACGCTCAACGGCTGGACCCTGCCCTGGCGCATGAACAACGGCGTCAAGGAGTTTCACCTGGTGGCCGAACCCGTGGTGCGCGAGGTGTCGCCGGGTTTCAAGGTCAACATGTGGGGCTACAACGGCCAAAGCCCGGGCCCGACCATCGAGGTGGTGGAAGGCGACCGCGTGCGTATCTTCGTGACCAACAAGTTGCCCGAGCACACCACCATCCACTGGCACGGCCAGCGCCTGCCCAACGGCATGGACGGTGTCGGCGGGCTCACGCAGCGCGCCATCCCGGTGGGCAAGACCTTCGTCTACGAGTTCGAGGCGCGCCGCCCCGGCACCTTCATGTACCACCCGCACGCCGATGAGATGGTGCAAATGGCCATGGGCATGATGGGCATGTGGGTGACCCACCCCAAGGCCAGCCACCCGCACATCAGCGCCGTGGACCGGGATTTCTGCTTCCTGCTCAACGCCTTTGACGTCGAGCCCGGCAGCAAAACACCCAAGATCAACACCATGACCGACTTCAACATCTGGTGCTGGAACAGCCGTGTCTTTCCGGCCATCGACAGCCTGAATGTGCGTCTGAATGACCGCGTGCGCATCCGGGTGGGCAACCTCACCATGACCAACCACCCGATCCACCTGCATGGCCATGAATTTCTGGTCACCGGCACCGACGGTGGCCCAACCCCGCCCAGCACGCGCTGGTACGAGGTCACCACCGATGTGGCGGTGGGGCAGATGCGCCAGATCGAGCTGATCGCCGACGAGGAAGGCGACTGGGCCATGCACTGCCACAAGAGCCACCACACCATGAACGCCATGGGCCACGATGTGCCGACCATGATCGGCGTGGACCACCGCGGGCTGGTCGGCAAAATCCAGAAGGTGGCCCCCGACTACATGCTGATGGGCGAGCGCGGCATGGCCGACATGGGCGAGATGCAAATGCCGATCCCCGACAACACCGCGCCCATGATGACCGGCACCGGCCAGTTTGGGCCGCTGGAAATGGGCGGCATGTTCACCGTGTTCAAGGTGCGCAAGGACCAGAAACCTGGCGACTACAGCGACCCCGGACCCTACCACTTTCCAACCGGTACCGTGGCCTATGAGTGGCAGGGGACGACGCCACAGGCCGCGCGCCCAAGCGGCAGCAGCCCAGTGGATCCTGCCGCCGCCAGCGCCGTCAAACCGGGCGGCAAAGGCATGGCGCATTGACCAATAGCCCAGTCCCATCAACAACTTCAACCCTCCCTCAAAAAGCAACCATGAAATTTTCAAAACTCATTCTCTCCAAGTCCTCCACACTGTTGGCCATCGCCCTGCTGGCAGCATCGTCTGCCGCCTCCGCCGCAGGCGCGCACGCCGGTGGACATGGTGAATCGGCCATCGGCAAACCCGGTGTCGCAGCCAAGGTCAGCCGCACGATCCAGGTGGAGATGGCGAACGGCATGCGCTTCAAACCTTCTGAAATTCGCGTCAAAAAAGGCGAAACGATCCGCTTTGTCCTGAAAAACACCGATGGTCTCAAACATGAATTCAGCCTGGGAACACAACAGGAATTGCTGGAACACTATGAGGTGATGAAACGGTTCCCCGACATGGAACACGACGAGCCCAACAAGATCAGTCTGGCACCCGGCAAGCGGGGAGAAGTGATCTGGCAATTCACAAAAACGACCTCTGTCGACTTTGCCTGTCTGCACCCAGGGCACTTCGATGCTGGCATGAAAGGCCGCGTCATCGTGGCCGCCAGGTAAAGCCAACCCGGCACATGCCCAGTCGCTCTTATCTTTCTGAAGCAATACACCATGAAACAAACCCATTTTTTGCTGGCCGCAACAGCCGTCGCCCTGACATCGCTGTTCGCCGTACCAGTTTTCGCGCAAACGTCCTCGGACCAAAACACCATGGAGATGTCTGCCAAGCCCGGCTTGACCGACGGCGAGGTTCGCAAAATTGACAAGGAGACCGGCAAAATCACCATCCGGCATGGCGAGATCAAACACTTGGACATGCCCCCCATGACCATGGTGTTTATGGCCAGGGACAAGTCCCTGCTCGACAAAGTCAAGGCCGGTGACAAGGTGCGTTTCATGGTCATTCACGAAAATGGCCAGATGATCGTCACCGACCTGCAGCCAGTCAAGTGACACGATCCACTCGCCCAGTGCGGATCTTCAATTCAAGATGGGTTCACCGGGCGTACACGCAATGACAACCAATATGACGATGACTATTGATGTGGTGCTCATGTTTTCCCTCTTGTGGTTGGCCTGCTATCGCAACCAGTGACAGGACTGGGCTCGCAGTGCTGCTCAAGGTACGCCAATGAGATTGCCCGGACTTACCCCGCGAGAGTCTCAGTCAATTTGCGGCTTGTTGATAAATGGTTTTCAGCGACCCCGTCGCCAATGCTCACGGGCCTTTGAGCTGCCATTTGAACGAGCGCGGCTGCGCTTCACCCTCTCGCGTTATCCGTATCTCGATCGAAGCGGGCAGCGGTGATATCGGTTTGAACTGCAGCACCCCATTGCGATGGTGGCCGCCCGTTGGGCTCCCTTGCCATTTGACCGGAGAAAAAGTCTTGCCCAGGTCAGTGGTGAGGGTGGTTGCCTTCTCGATGTCGTCATTCAACGCGCCGGAGTGGGTGTTGAAAGTCAACTCGAATTCCCATACTGCCCCAGAGAATGTCCGCGGCGTGACCGCTACCGTGACGGCGGCCTGCGTGCTTGTGCGTATGGGAAGCTCTGGTGCGGCACTGGCACTGCTTGCACTGAACGCGCCCAGAACAAGTACTGAAACGAAGTTGATTAAACGTGTACGCATTTGGCGTGCTCCTTGGAAGCGTTAAATAACTTGTTGCCGATATAAGCGATACCGGCAGCGTTGAAGGCCAGGCCAAGCCAAAAGAACTCGACCTGATACTGGGTCGCGAAAGTGACCAGACCGGTGGCACCCAACACCGGCGCAAGGTTGACAAGGTAGTGGGCGCAGCACGAAATCATGGCCGCCGTCGAGGTGGTGCCGGATGCCGCCATCACCGTGCCAGCATCCTTGGACTGGAGCACCAATTGACGCAACTGGAAGTACAGGGCAACCTGTAGGCCAAACCCGAGCCCCAGCGGCACGATGTAATGCCAGTACAGCAAAAACTGTTCCCAAGTGAACTGCCAGCCCGAGATCAGCGTGAGGACGCCGAAATAGAGAGCCAGTAACAGCCCGAACGCCAGCCCGCCAAAACCGGCGGACCTGCGTGTAGCGAATTGATTATTCATACTGCCACAGTCCTCGTTCTGTCTATCCCGGATGCTGATGCGTCCATGATCGTCGCGGTTGCGATGTTTGATGAAACATGCGGGCAGCATAGGGCTTTGGTTCTGGCTCGGACATGACGTTTACATTAAATTCCTGTAATGATGCAGGTCAGTAGTGTCTCAACGTTCTTCAGAGAGCGAGCTGATTTGGCTCGAAATCCGGATCTGAATTTGTTGAGAGTGGTGTAAGCAGTTGATTTATTGGGATAGTTTCAAACATGGACAAGCTCAGGATTTGTAGGATTTCATAGAGACTGTGATGATCAAGATGCAGACATTTCTTCGTGATGGCAATCAGCAAGTAGGTCGATATGGCGATCGGCCAGCGTGTTGCGCGAAATCGTCTGGCACCGAAATCCCATGTGGTACAGCCGGCGCGCCTGAGCGCGCAGGTTGACTTCGATGTCACGCAGGGACTCTCGGTAGGTCAACTGAGCAAATGCCATGGCGAAGAACTGGTCCAGACACGAGAAGTCCTTGACCTTGTGTTCGCCGTTGTGCGACGTTCCGATGTGACAACGTTGGGACACTACTGAGTTCAGCCATATATTCAATGGCGATATGCGGCTCACTTTAACGCTCACATTGATGCCGCAGATGGATGGCCTGGATGCCAGATTCCGTCTGCCGGCTATCAATATCGCCATTGCGGCGCTGAAGCAGTTATCGCTCCGTCAATACCAGGCGTTCAAGGAAAATTTGATCGCATTTATTGCAATGGACTCCCGGGTTGATCTGCTGGAATGGTCATTGCAGAAAATCGTATTCAGACATCTCGATGGACACTTCTTCAAGCCGGAGACCGTGCAGGCGCGCAAGCGCTGAAGGCAGGTGAACTGACCTTGCTGACGCAAGACCAAGTCAGCATTGTGAATCTGGATCTGGCCTTGGGCAATCGGATCAATTGAAACCAGCGGCGAAAGCCAGGTTGATCAAAGCTTGTGTCGCCAGCAGCTGGCACGACCAAAGAGCATCAGTCGTCGAAGTGGAATGATTGCGCGCCGTTTCCAGTGTCTTGGACTGCCCTATGCCAGCAGGAATGGCCTGATGGTCGTCGGGCTGTGGCCCGGCGATCGCCTAGGTCAGATCGCGCCGTTTTTCCTCATACTCACTCTTGTCGATCTCGCCCCTGGCATAGCGCTCGTTCAAGATGTCGCGTGCTGTCTTCTCGGGTGGCCTGGGTTCGTTGTCCCCTGAGCGGCTGCCCCATCCACGCGCCAGCGCCACCACGAGGACGATGATCAAGCCCCAGAACAATAACATACCGATACCCATGGCACCACCTCCAAATCCAAATCCAAATCCGTCATTTCCCCACATCATATTTATCTCCTGAAGCTAACGGACAGTGCACGATGGCGCGCAGAGGCCCGGGGTTTTGTGTCCATGGTTGCAGTGCGCAGCGACAGTGCCGCTGCGCATTAGCGAGCGTCACTTTGAGGGCCACTGCGCCCGCCATGATGCCATCCCGGTCCGAATCCGCCAAGGCGCTGATCAGCGATCACCTTCTGTTCCGGCGTGAGCGCCGCATAAAGATTCTTCAGCGCCGCAGCGTTGGCCTCCATTTCGGCTTGGCGCTGCCTCATGAGCTCGGATTGCTGCGCGAGCACCTCCGGCGCCGAACCCGCGCTTTGCATTTTTTGCATCTTGTCGAACGCGGTTTTCCTGCTTTCATTCTGCTGCGTGGCGTTCTTGACGAATGCCTGCCAGGCGGCGTCCTGTTTGGCCGTGATTCCCAGCTCGGTCTTCAGCCCGGCGAGACTCTCGTCCGTATTGCCAGCGCAGGCGACAAACATGGCCTGTGGCCCCATGCTCTGGCCCGAGCTGTAACCCCCCATATGCCAAGCGCCATAGCCCGGTCCGTGACCACCCATCATTCCTGGGCCCATGCCATAGCCCTGGCCGTAGCCGCCCATCATTCCCTGACCCATGCCCCAGCCGGGGCCGTCGCCATCAAAGGGATGCCCACTAACTGCCACGGCACCCAGTCCGAGGGTTAGCGCGGCGCCGAGGGTGACGACTAGTTTTGTTGCTCGTTTCATGATCTATTCTCCATTTGGTTGACTTCGAAAATCTGCGGTAATTGTTTCCCTTCACCAGGTCATCCATCCGCATTGGTTCCCATTGCACCACCCCCATGTAAGCGTCCTGTTGTCTTTTTGTACGCTCAGGTAGCTTCAGCACGGCTTGTTACGCGGCACTACAATTTCGCCACACAACGCGCGGGTTCACGGACATAAAGGTGACATGGAAACTACTGATCGCATTTTGGTCGTCGACGATGACGCCGAGATCCGCAACCTGCTCGGGGAGTATCTGCGCAAGAACGGCTACAACCCGACTGTCGTCCCGGACGGCAGGGCCATGTGGGACGCCCTTGCTCGCGATCAGATCGACCTGATCGTGCTCGACCTCATGCTCCCCGGGGATGACGGCCTCACGTTGTGCCGCACGCTGCGCTCGCAATCCGACACGCCCGTCATCATGCTCACCGCGCGTGGCGAGGAGACCGATCGCATCGTGGGTCTGGAGATGGGCGCGGACGACTATCTTGCCAAGCCCTTCAGTCCCAGGGAACTGCTCGCGCGCATCAAGAGCGTGCTGCGGCGCACCCGCAGCTTGCCGCGCAACCTGCGCGCCGATGACGCGCGCATGATCGCCTTCGCGGGCTGGCGGCTAGACGTGGTCGCACGCCACTTGATGTCGCACGACAGCGTGGTCACGTCGCTCTCCGGAGCGGAGTTCCAGTTGCTGAAGATTTTCCTCAGCCACCCCAGCCACGTGCTCAGCCGCGATCAACTGATGATGCTCTCCAGGGGGCACGACGCAAACCCCATGGATCGCACCATCGACATCCTGGTCAGCCGGCTGCGACAGCGCCTGAGCGATGATCCGGCCGACCCGCAGATCATCAAGACCGTGCGCGGCGAAGGCTACGTGCTCGCCGTGCCGGTCGAGGTGGAGCGATAGTGCACCTGCTGCCGCAAAGCTTGTTCGGACGGCTGGTGCTGGTGCTGCTGGGCGGCCTGGCCCTGGCGCAACTCGCCACCGCCTATATCAACCTGTCTGAGCGCGGACAATTGTTGTACCAGGCGGGTGGCATGCGGATTGCCGAGCGGATCGCCGACATCGGCAAGCTGCTCGATTCCCTGCCGCCAGGCGAGCGCCGCAGAATAGTCGAAGTATTCAATGCGCCACCGCTGACGATCTCGCTGGACCGTCTTCCCATGGCGGTGGATGGTGAGCCGCAAGAAGCCGACATGAGTCTGTCCATGTTCAGCACCGTGCTGCGCCATGCGCTGGGCGACGAGATGCAGGTCAAGTTGATCCGGCGCGAGGGCGCACCAGAGAATTTTCAGACACAAGGCCGGTTCATGCCGCGCGACATGCCCATGATGTCGCAACACATGGGGGAATACGGCATGCAGGATTTCTCACCGGAGGGCGCGTTTTTCACCATTCAGATCGCGCTGCGCGACGGTACATGGGTGACTTTCGATACTTCTCTTTCGGCGCAGACCACGGCGATACCGCTGCGCGTCGCGCTGACGTTGTTGATCTTGCTGGGCACGGTCGTCGTGCTGTCGCTGATCGCGGTGCGCTGGGTCACCGGGCCGCTATCCGCCCTCGCGGCGGCAGCAGACGAACTGGGTGCCGACATCAATCGTCCGCCGTTGCCAGAAACCGGACCGGTCGAAGTGCAGCGCGCCGCGCGCGCGTTCAACACCATGCAAAAGCGCCTGGCGCTCTTTATCTCCGAGCGCGCACGCATTCTGGCCGCCATGTCGCATGACCTGAAAACGCCAATCACACGCTTGCGATTGCGCACTGAAATGCTCGACGAGGAGGCGCTGCGCGCCAAGTTCGTCAAGGATCTTGACGAGATGCAGTCCATGGTCATGCAGACGCTGGACTTCATGCGCGATGCCAGCACGGTCGAAGCCGTGCAGCACGTGGACGTCATGGCGCTGATCGACAGCCTGCAGACCGATTATCAGGACACGGGCAGCGAGCTTGTGATCGAGGGCAGAATTACGCAGCCTTGGCGCGGCAGGCCCCATGCGCTGCAACGCTGCCTCACCAATCTTGTCGACAACGCGATCCGCTACGGCGCGCACGCCACCATCAGTCTGCAGGACACGTTTGAACACATCGTCATCCGCGTGCTCGACGAGGGACCGGGCCTGCCTGACGACCAGCTTGAAAAGGCTTTCGAGCCGTTTTTCAGAGGTGAATCCTCGCGCAACCGCGAGACCGGGGGCACCGGGCTCGGCCTGGGTATCGCGCGCAACATCGCCCGCGCGCATGGCGGTGAGTTAATTCTGCGCAATCGCCCCAGCGGGGGGCTCGTGGCAACACTCACGCTGCCGCGCTGAGTGTGAGGATCACGCCCGACACCGGTCCGATGCTCGGGCGCCAGCCGATGGTAAACGCCAGCCCGAAGAGATTGGCACCAGCGAGAACGCAGTCAAGACGCAGATCTGGATCGCCATATCGACCTACTTGCGGTAGTGCAACATTACATCTTCGCAACAGACCTTCAAGGTCATCGTCGTGGTTATGCGCTATGCCGCGCTGGTTGCGCATGTTGCACTGCCACATTCCGATTCTGGAACACGAAAACGCCGGAAAAATGGGGCAAGTGCAAGTGGTTTAGCGCGTGGGCGTAGCCAGATTACAGAAAAGTAATCCGTCCGACAGCTTGCTGTAGGACGGACTTAGAGACACTCTACTCATTCATTTTTCATTCACGTTTTATTTAAAGGTTATCCATGAAAAAAATGCTCGCGCCCGCATTGGTGGCGATCACTTGGTCATTTGCAGCACCTGTTTTTTCGCAACCCATGGAACAGATGAACCACACCATGCCAGGCGGAATGGTGATGGCTGGCAACAGCATGGAAAAGCCTGCTGCTACAGCCGACACCGACATGGGCGAAGGCGAGGTCAAAAAGGTCAACAAAGCCAGAGGCACGGTCACGCTGGCGCACGGCGCACTGCCCAACGGCATGCCGCCCATGACCATGGCCTACAAGGTGAAAGACGCCGCCTGGCTGGACCAATTGAAAGCCGGCCAGAAGATCCGCTTCGCCACCGATCCCGCCGATGGCGGCATGACGGTGCTGCGCTATGAGTTGGTCAAGTAAAACCACGCCCTGGGCCCTGGTTTTTGCCGCCTGGCTGGTCGCCGCCAGCGCCACGCTGGGCGCCTTGTTCATGAGCGAGATCATGGGGTTTGCGCCTTGCGTGCTGTGCTGGTGGCAGCGCATGTTCATGTTCCCGCTGGTGATTGTCCTGGCATTGGGCCTGTTTCCTTATGACCGCACGGTGCTACGTTATGCGTTGCCACTGGCCACTATGGGCCTGCTGGTCGCGGGCTTTCATGTCTTGCTCACCATTGGCGTCATTCCCGAAGCCCTGGCGCCGTGCCGAGACGGCATTCCCTGCAAGACGCTGCAGGTTGAATGGTTCGGTTTTGTCACGATTCCCCTGCTCTCCTTTTTCGCCTTCCTGGTGCTCACGCTGCTGCTGGTCACCGCTCACCTGAAGACCCCAAAATGAAACAAAGAAATATTTTTATCGCCGCGGCCGCCTTGTTGATTCTGGCCTTTTCCGGGGGTGCTTTCCTGTATCAGCAACAGCAAGCTGAAGCAGCCGCGCAGCGGGCACAGCAGAACATGGCAGCGCTGGTGCGCGCCGACGCGCCGAGCTTTGGTGACGCCAGCGCACCGGTGCACATCGTCGAATTTTTTGACCCCGCGTGCGGTACCTGCCGCGAGTTTTACCCGCTGGTGAAGGCACTGATGGCCGAGCATCCGGGCAAGATCCGGCTGTCGCTGCGTTACACACCGTTTCACCCTGGCTCAGACGCGGTGGTCAAGTTCCTCGAAGCCTCGCGCAAGCAGGGCAAGTTCGAGGCCACGCTGGAGACCCTGTTTGCCCGCCAGGACGTCTGGGTGCAAAACCATACCGCCTACCCCCAGTTGATCGGACCGCTGCTGGCGCCGCTGGGCCTGGACCTGGTGCAACTGCAAAACGATGCCAGTGCCCCTGAGGTGGCCCGCGTCATCGAGCGCGACCTGCTTGATGCCAAAACCCTGAACGTGACCATGACGCCCGAGTACTTTGTCAATGGCAAGCCGCTGCCCCAGTTCGGCTTTGCCGAGCTCAAGCAACTGGTAAACGACGCGCTCGCCAACACCAAATAGGACCACCATGACCTACGCTTTACCGACCGCAGCGCTGGCCACGCTGCTGTTATTGGGTGCGCCTGCGCGCGCCTTGGCTCAAGAGTCCTTGCCCGGCGCCAGCGTCGAGCCTTTGCTGACCCTGGCCAGGGAACACAACCCCGACTACGCCAGCATGCGTTTCGAAGCGCAGGCGGCCACCGAGCGGATCGCGCCGGCAGGGGCGCTGATGGACCCCAAGTTCAGCGTCGAGTGGATGGACATCACCAAGGCC
>JBASJO010000040.1:0-4437 GCA_049655365.1 Rhodoferax sp.
CCCGTGGCCTGATTGGGCGAGCGGCCAAGGACGCGGTGATCTGCACCTTTCACGCCTTGGGCGTGCGCCTGCTGCGCGAAGACGGTTCGGCGCTGGGCCTCAAACCCCAGTTTTCCATTCTCGACAGCGACGACGTCAACAGCATCCTGAAAGATGCCGGTGGCAGTGTCGATGCCGCGACGGCGCGCAGCTGGCAATGGACCATCAGCCTGTGGAAAAACCAGGGAATGAACTCGGCAGCGGCGTTGGCGGCAGCCAGCAACGACTCTGAACGCATCATCGCACGCGTGATGGCGCACTATGAGGAACGGCTCACCGCCTACCAAAGCGTCGACTTTGACGACCTGATCAGCCTGCCGCTCAAACTGTTGCAGAACCATGACCAGGTGCGGCAAAAATGGCAAAAACAGGTGGGGCACATTCTGGTCGACGAGTACCAGGACACCAACGCCACCCAGTATGAATTGCTGAAGCTGCTGGTGGGCGGCAAGGACCCGGCGCAGGCGCGCTTTACCGCCGTGGGCGACGACGACCAGTCCATTTACGGCTGGCGCGGCGCCACACTCGACAACCTGAAGAAACTTCCGCTTGATTTCCCGGCGCTGAGGGTCATCAAGCTGGAGCAAAACTACCGCTCCACCGGTGCCATTTTGCGCGCCGCCAACAACGTGATCGGCCCGAATCCCAAGCTCTACCCAAAGAACCTGTGGAGCGACCTGGGCGAAGGCGAACCGGTGCGGGTGGTCGATGCCGACACTGAAGAACACGAGGCCGAGCGCACCGTGGCGCGCATCCAGAGCCTGCGTGCCAGTGGTCTGAACCAGGCCGGGCCGCAGTTCAAGGAATTCCGCGACTTTGCCGTGCTCTACCGCGCCAACCACCAGGCCAAAACCTTCGAGAAAGCGCTGCGCAAAGCGGCTATTCCGTACAAGGTGTCGGGCGGCACCAGCTTTTTTGACCGCGCCGAAATCAAGGACCTGTGCGCCTGGTTCCGGCTCTGGATCAACAACAACGACGACCCGGCGTTTCTGCGCGCCGTGACCACACCGAAACGTGGCATTGGCCACCAGACGCTGGCTCACCTCGGTGACTTTGCCACCAAATACCGGGTCAGCATGTTCGGGGCGCTGTTTTCCAGCAGTCTGGGCAGCGTGATTTCGGGCAAGGCGCTGGGCAGCCTGCATGAATTCGGCCGCGAAATCAACGACCTGGAGTTTCGCGCCCGCCACACGCTGGGCGCCGAGGCCGCCAAAACCTTTTTGCTCGACTGGCTGAAAGACATCAGCTTTGAAAAATACCTGCTCGACGGCGAGGACAGCGAGAAAGTGGCCGCTGCGCGCTGGAGCAACGTGCTTGACTTTTGCGACTGGATGTCCGGGCGCTGCGGTGGCCAGATTGACGACGCCGCTGGCGTCAGCGCGGCGGGCGAAGTCAAGTCACTGCTGGAAGTGGCGCAAACCGTGTCGCTCTTGTCCACCATCAGCGAGCGCGAGACCGACCAGAACGTGGTCACGCTGTCAACGCTGCACGCTGCCAAGGGGCTGGAGTGGCCGCATGTGATGCTGGTCGGCGTGACCGAGGGCATGCTGCCGTTCAAGCTGCGCGACAACCCGGACGACTTGCCTGCGGGCAACGCGTCTAGTGCGCTGCGTGCCACCGCACAGGAGGCCGCCAGTGCCACCCTCACCACCCACCTGCAGGAAGAGCGCCGCCTGATGTACGTGGGCATCACCCGGGCCCAGCGCAGCCTGGCCGTGAGCTGGACACGCAAGCGCAAAAAAGGCCGCGAGATGATTGCCGCCCAGCCCAGCCGCTTCATCGCCGAGATGGGGCTGAATCAGAACACCGTGAAAGAAGACCCGCGCGAAAAACTTAAGGCCTTGCGCGCCGAGTTCGCGCAGAAGGCACTGGATGGGGCTGCGGCGCGGGCGCTGGTCAAATAGGGCGGGGCAACTTAAGCGTGGGCGGACCGCTGACAACCCCGACATCAGCGACCTGATTTGCCAGGGGCACCAGACTCAGACCACCCGCTCCAGAATCAGCACAGCAAAAAAACCAAAGGCTGACAGCAAGGCCCATTTCAGGACCATCCAGCCATAGCGCTTGAAACGCGGGTCACCGGTGCCAGCGTAAAAACCAAACGACACCAGGGCAGCCAACAACATCAGCAAAACCAGCCAGCGAAACAGCAGCATGGTCGGTCGCGCCTACCAGGCCCGCGCCAGTTGCGAAAAGCCGGCCGGTGCCTGCTTTTCGTTCTCAAACGTCACCACATCCCAG
The DNA here is from genome assembly GCA_049655365.1 of Rhodoferax sp. Taxonomy (GTDB): domain Bacteria; phylum Pseudomonadota; class Gammaproteobacteria; order Burkholderiales; family Burkholderiaceae_C; genus Rhodoferax. The sequence continues at coordinate 2,281 of JBASJO010000040.1, forward strand.
GCTTCGGGGTGGTTCAACAACTCGCGCAACAGCAGGTTGTTGAGCGCATGGCCCGAGCGAAACGCGCTGTAGCTGGCCAGCAGGGGTTTACCCAAAATGTACAGGTCGCCCATGGCGTCGAGGATTTTGTGTTTGACAAACTCGTCGTCGTAACGCAGGCCACCGGCATTGAGCACCTTGTAGTCGTCCATCACGATGGCGTTGTCCAGACCCCCGCCCAGGGCCAAGCCGTTGGCGCGCATCATCTCGACATCCTTGGTAAAACCAAAGGTGCGGGCGCGGGCTATGTCCCGGGAATACGACCCCGTGCTCATATCAAACAGCACGCTCTGGCCGGTCGAGTCTACCGCCGGGTGGCTGAAGTCGATCTCGAAACTGAGCCGGTAGCCGTGATAGGGCTCCAAGCGCGCCCACTTGACGTTGTCGCCCTCGCCCTGGCGCACTTCCACCGGAGCCAGCACGCGAACGAAACGCTTGGGCGCGTCTTGCAGCTCAATGCCGGCGCTTTGCAGCAAAAACACAAACGAAGCCGCCGAGCCATCCAGGATCGGCACTTCTTCGGCGGTGATATCCACATACAGGTTGTCCACGCCCAGACCGGCACAGGCCGACATCAGGTGTTCGACCGTGTGCACCTTGACATCACCCGTGGAAATGGTGGAGGCCATGCGCGTATCAGAAACCGCCAGCGCCGTCACCGGAATGTCGACCGGCTCGGGCAAATCAACACGCCGGAACACGATGCCGGTGTCAGGCGGCGCCGGGCGCAAGCTGATCTCCACCCGCTGGCCGCTGTGCAGGCCCATGCCGACGGCACGGGTCAATGTTTTGAGGGTTCTTTGTTTAAGCACAGAAGGATTTTACTGTTGCCGCCGGCATCGGCCATGGCTGGCGGCCGATTACCTGCACGGGATACCCCGGATCGCGCTGCGCTTCATCCGGGTTACCAATACCCTCAATCCGCCTGCTTGCGCAAAAACGCCGGGATCTCGAAGTCGTCCATGCCGCCGTTGCTCAAGGCATCGACCTTGGCAGCCGCCGAGGTGCGGTTGCGCCAGACGCTGGGGGTGGCCAGGGATCCGTAGTCGGTCTGGGTGCGCCCCGCATTGCTGGTCGCCATGGAACTGGTCGCCTGGCCCATGCCGACCGGGTTGTTCAAGGTCGGGATATGGAACGGTGCGTCGTGCGTGCCGGTGCGCAGTCCCATCTCGGGCTGGGTCTGTGTCACCACCAGTTTCGGGCGCTGGGCCTGGCGGCTCAGACCGGTGGCCACCACGGTGACGCGAATCTGGTCGCCCAGGTTGTCGTCGTAAGCGGTGCCGTAGATCACATGGGCATCCTGCGAGGCGTAGTCACGGATGGTGTTCATGGCCACTTTGGACTCGGACAGTTTCAGGCTGCCTTTGGCGGCCGAAATCAGCACCAGCACGCCCTTGGCGCCTGACAGGTCAATGCCTTCAAGCAGTGGGCAGGCCACGGCATGTTCGGCGGCAATGCGGGCGCGGTCCGGACCGGCCGCCACGGCCGTGCCCATCATGGCTTTGCCGGGCTCGCCCATGACGGTGCGCACGTCTTCAAAGTCGACGTTGACATGGCCGGGCACGTTGATGATTTCGGCAATGCCGCCCACGGCGTTCTTGAGCACGTCATTGGCGTGGGCGAAAGCCTCGTCCTGGGTGGCATCTTCGCCCAGCACGTCGAGCAGCTTTTCGTTCAGCACCACGATCAGTGAGTCCACATTGGCTTCGAGTTCGGCCAGGCCGCTCTCGGCGTTGTCCATGCGGCGCTTGCCTTCAAACTCGAAGGGCTTGGTCACCACGCCCACGGTCAGAATGCCCATTTCACGCGCCACCCGCGCAATCACGGGGGCCGCGCCGGTGCCGGTGCCACCGCCCATGCCGGCCGTGATGAACAGCATGTGGGCGCCGTCAATGGCTTCGCGGATGTGCTCGATGGCCAGTTCCGCCGCTTCACGCGCCTTGTCGGGCTTGCTGCCGGCGCCCAGGCCGGTGCTGCCGAGCTGGATGATGAGGTGGGCGTCGCTGGTGCTGAGCGCCTGCGAGTCGGTGTTGGCGCAGATGAATTCCACGCCCTGGACGGCGCTGGCAATCATGTGGGCCACCGCGTTGCCGCCGCCGCCGCCGACGCCGATCACCT
>JBASJO010000041.1:0-3621 GCA_049655365.1 Rhodoferax sp.
AACTTCTGGTCATTTGAATTGATTTTTGACGACTTGTAGTAGATTGGCTACAGTAAATTTTATGTACAACGTCATCGAAAAACCCGTGGGCGAAGGCGTATTTGAGATGCGTGAGTTCTTCGGGCCCGGCTGGCGTATGTATTACCTGGAGCAATCGGGTTCAATTATTTTTATGCTCGGCGGTGGCGACAAGTCCAGCCAGGGAAAAGACATTCAACATGCCTTTCAACTGGCGAAGGAACTGAGATGAAAAAAATCAAAACCCGACCATTCGATGTTGCCAACTGCCTCAATGACGAGCAGGACATTGCGGAATACATGCGCCAAGTCCTTGAAGACGGTGATCCTGCCGAATTAGGTGCTGCGCTAGGGGCTATCGCGCGCGCGGGGCATGACGGATCTTGCGCGTAGCACCGGCCTTTCGCGCGAGGGACTGTACAAAAGCCTGTCAGGTGAACGAGCGCCCAGTACAGACACCCTGTTCAAGGTACTTAAAGCACTGGGGTTCAAGCTGACGGTGCAGTCGGCATGAGCAACGCACAGGCGTTCGCAGAAGCACAAAAGGGGTTTTTTGCCGAAGCGCTTGATACAACGCTGGCCACCTCGGTCGACGTGGCGCGCCTGGAAGCCAAGCTTGACCACGAGGCATCCCTGCTGAAGTGGATAGTAGGCGTATTGTTGGCGGTGGCCATTGCCAATTTTGCCAAGCAGTTTTTTTAGATCCTGCGGTTACTGTTACTGGTTTTAATCGCGCCATGACGACCCTGCATAACCCCCCTCATCCAGGTGAAGTCCTGCGCGAGTATTTGCCTGTGGGTGTGTCGGTGACAGAAGTCGCGCTGCGCCTTGGTGTTTCGCGCAAGGCTTTTTCCAAACTTCTCAACGGCAAAGCTGGCGTGAGTGCAGAAATGGCCTGTCGGCTGGCTGCTGCATTGCAGACCAGTGCTGAATTTTGGCTGAGCCTGCAGCAAGCGTTTGACCTGTGGCAGGTTCGCCAGACCGGCCTGCCCAAGGTGCAGCGCCTGGCGGCTTGAATTGAGTCACGTGGGTGAGGTTTTACGCGGTTCCCGCTTTGCCCGCACTGTGCGATTAGCTTTGCAGAGTTATCGGAGCTCAGCTTCTCTTGCGCTACAACGTAGCTTCAATATTGTCTGAATGCTCAAGGAAACCAGTCAGTTCAAGACAGACAAGAAACGCATCAAGGGATCTGGCCGCTACGACTGGGACAAGATGCGAACGGTCGTCAAAGAGCTGCTTAATGACCGTCCACTGGACAAGAAGCACCGTGACCTGTTCTAAAGCGTCGAATGGTGCCGCAACTTCTTGACGATGTACAATTTATACATCATGCAACCCCACCAATCACTCGCACGCACGCAAATCTATCTCACAGAGGCGCAGCAAAAAAGGCTGTCAGATGCTTCGCGGCGCGCAGCGGTTTCAAAAAGTGAATTGATCCGCTTGGCTGTGGACCAGTTTCTTGACCAGCAGGCGCCAACCAGCTCTGCCACCCGAATCCAGCGCCTGGCTGAGCTGGCAGGCTTGTGGGCTGACCGCGAGGACATGGCCGACCCCACCGGTTATGTGCAGGCGTTGCGCAGGCCGCGCTTCTGATGGCGAGTACGCTGTTGGCCGCGAATGGGGTGCTCATCGACTCTGATGTGCTGATCTGGTTTGCGCGTGGCAACCTGCAAGCTGCTGCCGCCTTGGACACCCTCACTGACAGCTACATTTCTGCTGTGTCCTACATGGAGTTGGTACAGGGGTGTCGCAACAAGACAGAACTCAAGCTGATGCAAAGGGTGTTCAAGTCAAACCACCATGACGTGCTGCCGGTGACCCATGAGATCAGTGATCTGGCCATTGAATTGGTTGAACAGTACGCTTTGTCGCACAGCCTTTATCTGGCCGATGCGCTGATTGCCGCAACAGCCTTGTCGCACGACCTGGTTTTGCTAAGCGCCAACGACAAACACTTTTCAGCTATCAAGGGGCTCAAGCTCCGGGTTTTCAGGGCTTAAGTCTGTGAGCCCCATCACCCCACCGGGTGCTCGATGACCCGGCCAATTTCGGGCCAGCGCCTGTGCAGCCACAACCAGGCCAGCAAGCCCACCGACAACATGGCCAGCGACGTGGCCGCCAGGCCCACGGTGGAATGCATCACCAGCGGGGCAACCAAACCCGCCACCAGACCATTGGCACTGGCGCCTATGAAAGCCTGCAGGCTTGACGCCATGCCGCGCCGGTCGGGGTGCAGGTCGAGCACCAGCAGCGTGATGACCGGCACCATCATGGCCCAGCCAAAGGCAAACAAGGCGATCGGCAGCATGGCCCACGACGCATGCGGCGTGAACAAGGCATTGGCCAGCAGGTTGATCAGCGCCATGCCGAGCATGATCAAAAAACCGTACTTGATTTGCTGCTTGGGGGCCCGGCGCCCCGCCATGCGGCCGCTGACCCAGGCGCCGCCCATGATGCCGCTGATGGTGAGCACAAAGAACCAGAAAAACTGGGTGGGTGCCAGGGCCAGGTGCTCGCCCAGGAACACCGGTGCCGACAGCACATACAGAAACATGCCGTTGAAGGGCACGCCACTGGCAAAGGCCAGTAGCACAAAACGCGGATCCAGCCCCAGCTTCCAGTAGCCCTGCAGCAGGTTGCGGACATTGAGCGGCTGGCGTTGTGTGATGTGCAGGGTTTCGGGCAGCAGCCGGTAGTTGGCCGTCCACAGCACCACCCCCACGCCCGCCAGGAACCAGAACACGCTGTGCCAGCCCAGCAGCGCAAACAGCACGCCGCCAATCATGGGGGCGACCGCCGGGGCCACACCAAAGTAAATGGTGATCTGGCTCATGACGCGCTGCGCCTGTGCCGGAGGAAACATGTCGCGCACCACGGCACGCGACACCACAATGCCGGCGCCGGTGGTGAGGCCTTGCACCGCCCGGAAAAACACCAGTTGTTCAATGCTTTGGGACAGTGCACAGCCCACCGACGCCAGCGTGAACGCCGCCAGCCCCCACAGCACCACCGGCCGGCGCCCCACGCTGTCGGACAGGGCGCCGTGAAACAGGCTCATGAAGGCAAAACCAAACAGGTAGGCCGACAACGTTTGCTGCATTTGCAGGGGCGTGGCGTCGAGCGACCTGGCAATGCCGGCAAACGCCGGGATGTAGGTGTCAATGGAAAACGGCCCGAGCATGCCGAGCGTGGCCAACAGCACCGCCAGCGCCCAGCGCGGCGCGCGCCACAAGTGATGTGCGTCCGGGTTCACCAGCAGTCTTAGCGCGGAATGCCCAGCAGGGTCACCAGCACAATCAGCACGCCCAAGCCCAGGTTCAGCAACACCCAGAAGCGGATTTGCCCCAGCGCGGCCGCACCCGCAGACCAGTCAGCAGCCTGGGCCGCGCGGCTCAGGCGCGTGTAGAGCATGAAGCGAATGTGGCCGAAGATCAGCATCATCAAAATGCCCAGCGCAGCCATGACCGTCCACTCCAGCGGCATGCTGAATCGCGACCCGGCCTGCACCACCTGTTTGGCCACGTTGCCAATCATCCAGACACCGCTGACCAGCGTGATGGCAGTAGCCACCAACACAGCGCTGAAAAAGCGGCCCAGTAC
>JBASJO010000042.1:0-2125 GCA_049655365.1 Rhodoferax sp.
CAGGCCAAGACGCCGATGAACTGTAGCCAGCTTACGATGGCTTGCGCATCGGTGGCCGCCCAGGCATGGCTGACATCCAGCTCGCCGCGCAACTCGATGGTGGTGCTGCAGCAGGCTTGGGGCAGGGGCGCATTTTGCCCCTTGGCCTTGAGCCGGTCCGCGAGTTGCCACCAGGCGCCCGACAGGCACTCGTCGATGGGTCGGTTGCCCGAGCTTTTGGCCAGCAAAATCGCCTGTGCGCCCAAGAAGTGCGCCAGTTCCTGCATCTGGGGCCAGCAGGCTTCCTCGGTGTAGAAGTGCAGCACCCCTTCGCAGTCGCAATGCAAATCCAGCATGAAATCGGCATCATGCGCCAGCAGCAGCAGGGTGCGGCGCAGGCTTTGCAGTTCGGTTGCAGGCGTCCATTGTTGCAGGTGGTCCCGCATGGCCTGGCGCACCAAAGCCACATTGGTCACCGCGTTGTCACCCAGCTGAGTGACGACAACCGGTGCCACGGCGGCAGCCAGGTCGGGGTAATGGCGGTTGAAGTTTTCCGAGGTGTCCAGCTCAAAGCGGCCCATGGGTTTGTGGTCCAGCCGCTGGGCCAGACCGATCGGGTTGGCCACCGGCACCAGCACAATTTCGCCGTGGATGTGCCCGGACGCTTCCAAGATGTCAAACAGCGCGCGCAAATGGTGCGCCACCAACATGCCGGGCAACTCCTCGGCGTGCAGGCTGGCCTGGATGTAAATCTTGCGGCCGCGTTCGGGCTGACCAAAGTGAAAACTGGTCAGGGTTTTATGGCTGCCCAGGCTGGGCGAGAGCAGCGGGTGGTCAATGCGTTGCATGGTTCAACAGTTTTTGTGTCAATCTCTGCGCGGCGACAGGTACGCCAGCAGGCGCCCTTCGGAGAAGCGGAAAAAGCCGATCAGGCAAAACGATGCCGCGAGGTAAATGGCGGCGGCCGCCAGATAAGCCTCGAACGGCAGATAGTAGGTGGCATAAATCCGGCTCGCTGCCGAGGTCACGTCGAGCATGTTGGGCACCGCGCTGGCCAGGCTGGTGGCGTGCAGCATCATCACCACCTCGTTGCTGTAAGCGGGCAGGGTGCGGCGCATGGCGCTGGGCAGCACCACCCGCAGCATGGTCTGGAAGCGGTTCATGCCGTAAGCGTGGGCGGCCTCGATTTCGCCGGCGCTGGTTTCGCGGATGGCGCCCGCCAGCATCTCGGCGGTGTAGCCGGCGGTGTTCAGGCTGAAGGCCAGCAGGGCGCAAAAGAAAGGTTCCTTGAAATGCGTCCAGGGCCAGACCGAGTCCCAACGCTCCTGAATCCACTCCAATTGACCCAGACCGTAATAGATCAGATAGACCTGAATCAGCAGCGGCGTGCCGCGAATCACAAAGGTGTAGGCACCGACCAGCCAGCGCAGCGGCGCCCACGGGCCGGTCAGCATCAGTGCAAAAACGAGCGCCAGCACGGCCCCCACGGCCAGCGACGAAAACAACAACCACAGCGTGATGACAATCCCGTTGCCAAACAGGGCCAGGTTATCGGGCTCGAAAATGACGGCCCATTCCATTACAGCTGCACCTTTTTCGTGCCCAGGCTGTAGCGGGCGTTGAGCCTTTTCAGGGCCACCAGGCTGATCGAGGTGTAGACCAGAAACAAGGCACCGGTAAACAAAAAGAAGGCAAAAGGCGAGCGGGTGGCGGCGCTGGCCTGCTTGGCCAGATACGTCATTTCCTGCAAGCCGATCAGACTCACCAGCGCGGTGGACTTGATCAGCACCAGCCAGTTGTTGGTAAAGCCGGGCAAGGCGTAGCGCACCATTTGCGGCAGCGTGATGCGCAGGAAAGTTTGTGTGCGGCTCATGCCGAAGGCCCAGGCTGCTTCCATCTGGCCTTTGGGAATGCTCAGAATGGCGCCGCGAAAGGTCTCGGTCATGTAGGCGCCGTAAATGAAGCCGATGGTGATGACGCCGGCAGCAAAGGGTTCGATGTCGATGGTGGCCTCACTGCCCATCTTTTCCAGCAAGGTGTTGATGCCGATCGTGCCGCCATAAAACACCAGCAGCATCAGCACCAGGTCCGGGATGCCGCGAATGATGGTGGTGTAAAAGGTGCCCACCGCCACCAGCACCGGGCG
>JBASJO010000043.1:0-6852 GCA_049655365.1 Rhodoferax sp.
AAGCCTTGGATGTTAACCTGAACGCCGTCCCCTTGACCCGTTCAGGGTGTCAATCAACCGGTTCAGCGGCCCTTGCCGACGCGCCGTCCACCGGATGACCCGGAACCCGCACCGCGTTTGCTACCCTGCTCCTGGCGTTGCCGGTTGTAACTGTCGGCACCAATGTAGCCAAAATTGGTTTTCAGCGGATCGGGCTGCGCGTTGCCGGTAGCGCCGTTGTTGGGCTTGTTGCCGCGTCCGACAGGGGCTCGCCCCACCGGGCGACGACCGCGCAAAGGCGGGCGCGGTGGGCGCTCGCGCGTCATGCCCTCGTCGGCCAGCGGCGCAGGCGCCTCCTGGGCAGCCGTGGCGGCAGAATTTCTGGCTTTTTGTGTCAGTGCGTTGATGTCACCGGCGTCAAGCTCCATCCAGGCGCCTCGCTTGAGCCCGCGCGGCAACACCATGGCGCCGTAACGGATGCGAATCAGACGGCTCACGGCATGACCCACGGCTTCGAACATGCGCCGCACCTCGCGGTTGCGCCCCTCGGAAATGGTCACGCGGTACCAGCAGTTCGAGCCCTCGCCACCGCCCTCCTCGATCGAACCGAAGTTGGCCATGCCGTCGTCGAGTTTGACGCCCTCGAGCAGGCGTTTTTTTTCTTCCTGGTTCAGGGCGCCCAGCACCCGCACGGCGTACTCACGCTCGAGACCAAAACGCGGATGCATCAGGTTGTTGGCCAATTCCCCCGAACTGGTGAACAGCAGCAAGCCCTCGGTATTGAGGTCGAGGCGCCCAACCGACTGCCATTTGCCCTGAAACAGCTTGGGCAGCTTGCGAAAAACGGTGGGGCGGTTTTGCGGATCGTCGTTGGACACGACCTCACCCGCTGGCTTGTGGTACGCAATGACACGGGCCGGGGGCGGCTCGATGCGGAAGCGGATCGGCTTGCCATTGACCTTGACATGGTCGCCAAACTGAACCCGCTGGCCCACGTGCGCGGGCTCGTTGTTGACGGTAATGCGCCCTTCCAGGATCAGTTGCTCCATCTCCAGCCTGGAGCCCATGCCGGCTTGTGCCAACACCTTGTGCAGCTTGGGCGATTCCGGCTGCGGCGGCAGCACCCGCTTCAGGGGCGCGGCGACAACGGTGTCTTCGGCATCAAATTGACCCGAGACCACGTCCTCGAACCGGATGGCGGTGGACTCCGGGGGGCTTGCCTCTTCATGCTTCATCTTGATTCCTTTGACTCCAAATTCGACAACTCATCCACGACGGCGTCAGCCGCAGGGACCTCTGCAGACCAATCCAGCTCCGGCGTCTGGGACAGGGCTTCAAAGACCGCACCGCTCGCCTCCAACAACGGCAACTGGTCCAGCGAGGACAGCCCCAAGTCGTCCAGAAACTGCCGCGTGGTGGCAAAAAGCGCCGGCCGCCCGACCGTGTCACGGTGGCCGATCACTTCAATCCAGCCCCGGTCTTCCAGCTGCTTGATCGTCAGCGAATTCACGGTCACGCCGCGAATGTCTTCAATGTCACCGCGCGTGACCGGTTGCCGATAGGCAATGATGGCCAACGTCTCGAGCGTCGCCCGGGCATACCGGGGTGGCTTTTCCGGATACAGGCGGTCCAGATAAGTCCGCATTTCCGCACAGCTCTGAAAACGCCAGCCACTGGCCAGGGACACCAGTTCGACACCGCGCTGCGACCAGTCCTGCTGCAATTCCGTCAACAACTGGCGAATATCGGCGAGGCTGTGCTCCGGGCCCAAAAGAAGCTGCATGTCGCGCAGAGGCATGGGTTGTTGGGCACAAACCAAGGCGGCTTCGAGAATGCACTTGGCATCCAGCGTTTTCATGGTGTCGTCGTGTCGAAAAAAGATACCCAGGGGCATCAGGACAAAGAATGGAAGGAGCGTATCTGGCCGAAGCTTGATCGGTGACGCAGACGCTGCCCACAGGAACTGGAGCAGACGTTCAAATATGGCTTCAATTGTACTTGAGACCCATCGCGCTCAGCGCCGCCAAAAAATCAGCCGGTAGCGGGGCTGAAAAAGACAGGGGCTGACCGGTGATCGGGTGCGCAAAGGCGAGTCGGCAGGCATGCAGGGCTTGCCGGCTGATGCCCAGCCCCATGGCACCACCATACAGCGCGTCGCCCAGCAAAGGGTGTTTGAGCTGCGCCATGTGCACCCTGATCTGATGGGTGCGGCCGGTGTGCAAGGTGCAGTGCACGAGGCAGGCTTGGGTGCCGTTGGACAGCAGCGCAAAATCGGTCCTGGCCGTCTTGCCCGGATGGAGGTTCAAGTCAACCGCCGCCATGCGCAGCCGATTGGCAGGATCGCGGCCAATGGCGGCATCCACCGTGCATTTGAGCGCACCCGACCAGGCGCCCTGCCCGATCGCCAGGTACTGGCGCTTGACCTCGCGTGCCGCAATGGCACGTACCAGCGCGTCCATCACCGCCCGACTGCGCGCCACCACCATCAGGCCGCTGGTGTCCTTGTCAAGACGGTGCACGATGCCGGCACGCGGCAAGTCGAAGGCCTGGGGGTCATAGCCCAGCAGCCCGTTCATCAGCGTGCCTGACCAATTGCCCGGTGCCGGGTGCACCACCAGGCCGGCGGGCTTGTTGATCACCAGCACATGCGCGTCCGCAAAAACCACGTCGAGCGCCATGCTTTCCGCCTTGAAGGCCTGGCTTTGCGGCGTGGGACGCAGCTCGATCACGCCCACATCGGAAACCTTGACCTTGTGCGATGGCTTGGTCATGGCCTGGCCGTTGACCAACACACTGCCGGCTTCGATGAGCTGTTGCAAATAATTACGCGAAAACTCCGGCACCAGGTCGACCAGGGCGCGATCCAATCGCATACCATGCTGGGCGGCCGCAAAAACCAGCGGCCGCTGCTCGGCTTGCGGCTCCAGCGGCGAGGCGCCATCCAGTTCATCCAGGGACGGGGTGGCCGATATAATCAGGTTTGTTTTTTTCAAGAAAGTCTTTCGCTATGCCTCATGCCAAATTATCTGCCGTCTGCGCCTGGATGTTGGCGGCTGGCCTTGTCTTTCTGAGCGCGTGCTCCACCACCGTCAAAGACCCCACTGCCGAATGGAGTCCCAACAAGATTTATGCCGAGGCCAAAGACGAGCTCAGCAGCGGCGCCTACGACAAGGCGGTCGTGCTGTTCGAGAAACTTGAAGGCCGTGCCGCCGGCACCCCGCTGGCCCAGCAGGCCCAGCTTGACAAGGCCTATGCCCACTACAAGGCGGGTGAGTCGGTGCTGGCCATCGCCACGCTGGACCGTTTCATCAAATTGCACCCTGCCAGTCCGGCCCTCGACTACGCGCTCTACCTCAAAGGTCTGGTCAACTTCAATGACGACCTCGGTCTGTTCTCTGCCCTGACCCGCCAGGACCTGGCCGAACGCGATCAAAAAGCTGCCAAGGATTCCTTTGAAGCCTTCAAGGAACTGGTCAACCGTTTCCCGGACTCGCGGTATGCGCCCGAGGCCAGCCAGCGCATGAATTACATCGTGAATTCACTGGCGCAATCCGAAGTGCACGTGGCGCGCTACTATTTCGAGCGTCGGGCTTATCTGGCCGCCATCAATCGCGCCCAAACCGCCATCACCGACTACCAGGGGGTGCCGGCCCTCGAAGAAGCCTTGTTCATCATGGTCAAGTCTTATGATGCCCTAGGCATGACGGCGCTGCGCGACGACACGCAGCGCGTGCTTGAAAAGAACTATCCGCAAACGCCTTACCTGGTGCAGGGCTTCAAATCCAGAAACGACCCGTGGTGGAAGATCTGGTAAGCCCATGACAAACAAAGCCTACCGGCTCACCGCTGCAACCGGGATTCACAAGGGAGATCGCGACTACCAGCAAGACCAGGTGATGGTGCTCAGTCACCCACGCGTCAAGGGGTGCTTGCTGGCCGTGCTGGCCGACGGCATGGGTGGCCGCAGCGGCGGCCGCAAGGCCTCAGACCAGGTCATGATGACTGCGCGCCAGCTTTTTGAGCGCTACGACCCAGCCTCGGACGACGCCGATGCCATCCTGAAACAATTGCTGAACGAGGCCCACACGGTGATCAAGCTGATCGCCATCTCGGCCGAGCAGGAGCCGCACAGCACGCTGGTTGCCTTTTTATTGAACCCGGGTGGCGACTGTCACTGGATTCACGCCGGCGATTCCCGCATCTACCATTACCAGGGCAAGCAACTGGTCAAGCGCACGCTGGACCACTCCTATGTTCAGCTGCTGGTCAACCGCGGCGAGATCACACCCGAGCAGGCGCAAAACCACCCGAAATCCAACATTCTGGTGGGCTGTCTGGGCTCCGAAAACGACCCTCCCGTCAGTCTGCATCACATTGCACAGATGCGGGCTGGCGATGTGTTGATGGCCTGCAGTGATGGCGTCTGGCATTACTTCACCGAAGACGAACTCGGCACCGTGCTGGAAGCGCTGGCACCGCGCGAAGCCTCTGAATTCCTGATTGAAAAGGCCCGCGACCGGGCCCGGGGTGTCGGCGACAACCTCTCTTTGGTGATTGTCAAATTCGAACCCATGCCAAGCTGAGTCCGCAGGCTTCACTGCGCAGCGGGTCGCCCTGAGAAAGTGGCCGGAGGGCTTTTGGCCTCACCCAGACTTTTTTCCTCGATTTTCTTGAGTGCGTCAACGGCCTTGGCCTGGCGCTCCATGTCGTTCAGGATGATCTCCTGACGACGCAGAGCATCCAGCAGCGGACGGTTCTTTGCACGCACATCGCGCAGGCAGTCACTCACGGCAAATTTCTGATAACAGGCTGCATTGGCTTGCTCGGTCTCGGCCTGCACTTGTTTGCGTGCATCTTGAATGCGCAAACGCTCATCCCGCGCCTGCCATGGGGCTTCCTGCAGCGGTTCGGGCACCGCCAGTTGCTGTGCCGCGACCAAGGCCGGTGCCAGCAGGAAAACCAGGCCATTAAGACGGTGAGCGCTCATGTCAGGGACGTGTCGACATCGCGCCGACCCAGAGCCAAAAATTCGCCTGACTGCATTTCGTGCAGACGCGACACGGTACGGGCAAATTCATTGGCCATAAGTCCCTCGGTATAGAGTTGGGTTGCGGGTACTGCTGCAGACATGATCAGCTTGACACGGCGGTCATACAGCACGTCCACCAGCCAGGTAAAGCGGCGCGCCTCTGAGGCCATGCGCGGCGCCATTTGCGGCACATCACTGAGCAGCACAGTATGAAACTGGGTGGCAAGTTCCAGGTAATCGTTTTGCGAACGCGGCCCACCGCAAAGCGTCTTGAAGTCAAACCACACCAGACCACCGGCCTTGCGCCGGGCGTAAATTTTGCGCGCCTCGATCTGCAGCACCGGGTCTTCGTCCTGGGTTTCGGCCAGGCGTTCGAACGCGTTGCGCATGGCGTCCTCAGCGGCTTCATCCAGGGGCGTGTGGTAAAGCGCCAACTGCGCCAGCGTTTGTCCGCGGTAATCCGTGCCGTGGTCCACATTGATCACATGAAGATGCTCGTTCAGCAAGGCAATGGCGGGCAAAAACCGGTCACGGTTCAGGCCATGAAGGTAGAGGTCATCGGGCTTGAAATTCGACGTGGTCACCAGCCCCACACCGTGTTCGAACAAGGCCTTCAGCAGTCGGTGCAGGATCATGGCGTCGGTGATGTCCGACACATGGAACTCGTCAAAACAGATCAACCGGTATTTGTCTGCAATGCGCTTGGCCAACAGGTTCAGCGGGTTGGCCGTGCCCTGCATGCTGGCCAGTTCGCGGTGCACCTCGCGCATGAATTCGTGAAAGTGCAGCCTCGTCTTGCGTTTCAAGGGGACGGCACTGTAAAAGCAATCCATCAAAAAGCTCTTGCCGCGCCCGACGCCGCCGTACATGTAGACACCATGCGGAATGGCGGGCCGGTTGATCAGTTTTTTAAGCGCGTTGGAGCGCTGCTCGCGGTACTTGCCCCATTCACGTGAACAGGCTTCAAGGACTTGTACGGCGCGCAACTGCGCCGGGTCCGCGCTGTAACCACGCGCCAGCAGCTCGGCTTGGTAGATTTTTTTGACGGTCACGTGACAATGATCACAGAAAAAATGACAACCTGAACTCGGTGCTCAAGCCCAGGCAGCCCTCTTCGTGTCGATTCAGAAGTTCAGAGTGCGCTTGTCAACCGCCAACGCGGCTTCCTTGGTCGACTCGCTTAACGATGGATGGGCATGGCACACGCGGGCAATGTCTTCACTGCTGGCACGGAATTCCATCGCCAGCACACACTCGGCAATCAGTTCGCTGGCCATCGGGCCGACAATGTGCACACCCAGGATTTCGTCGGTGGCGGCGTCGGCCAGCATCTTGACCATGCCGGTGGTGTCACCCAGGGCGCGCGCCCGGCCGTTCGCCAGGAACGGGAAGGTACCCGCCTTGTAGGCCACGCCGTCACTTTTCAGTTGCTGCTCGGTGCGACCCACCCAGGCGATCTCGGGGCTGGTGTAGATGACCCAGGGAACGGTATTGAAATTCACATGGCCGTGCTGTCCGGCAATGCGCTCGGCCACCGCCACGCCTTCTTCCTCGGCCTTGTGCGCCAGCATCGGGCCGCGCACCACGTCACCCACTGCCCAGACGCCAGGCAGGTTGGTCTTGCAGTCGCCGTCGACCACAATCGCACCGCGCTCGTCGAGCTTCAGGCCCACCGCTTCGACGTTCAGGCCCGTGGTGTTGGGCACCCGGCCAATCGACACGATCAATTTGTCGACGTCGAGCGTCTGGGCTTCGCCCTTGGCATTGGCATAGCTGACGGCCACGCCCTTCTTGCCGACCTTGACCTCGCTGATGTTGACGCCGAACTCGAACTTCAGGCCCTG
>JBASJO010000044.1:0-5795 GCA_049655365.1 Rhodoferax sp.
CCGTCCTTGCGCAACGCCTCCTCTGCGGCCTTGCGCGCGCTGATGTCACGCAAAATGCCGGTGAAGTAGCGCTGGCCGCGCAGCGTCATCTCGCTCACGGCGATTTCCAGCGGAAAGGCGCTGCCATTCTGGCGTCGGCCAATCACTTCGCGACCCACGCCGTTGGCACGGGCCTCGTCGCTGACGCCGTAATAGGCGAGCGACCCGTTGTGATGATCCTGGTCCAGCTCAGGGATCAGCAGGCTCAGGTGTTTGCCGCCGAGCTCGGCCGCGCTGTAGCCAAACATGAGTTCAATGGCCGGGTTCACGGTCTCGATGATGCCGCCATGGGCGTGAATGGTGACCAGGCCATCCACCACCGTGTTCAGAATGGTCTGCAGCAGCGCGGCACTGTCGCGCAAAGCCTGTTGCGCCGCGTATTCATCGGAAATATTGCGGAACACCAGCACCGCGCCCACCACCAGGCCGTCAAAGGCGCGAATCGGGGCGCAACTGTCGGCGATGTCAAATTCGCGCGCGTCACGGGAAATCAGCACCGTGTGGTTGGCCAGGTTCTGCACCGTCCCGTGGGCCAGAGCCTCGGCCACAGGAATGGTGGCCAGCGTGCGGGTGTCCTTGGTGACAATATGAAAGATTTCATCGATCGGTTTGCCAAGCGCTTGCGCCTGCGTCCATCCGGTCAGCGCTTCAGCCACCGGGTTCAGCAATGTGATACATGCGGCGGCGTCGGTGGCGATCACGCCATCGCCAATCGAGTTGAGCGTGACCCAGAGCCTTTGCTCGCCTTCCTGCAAGCGGTGGTTGGCTTGTGCCAGCAGGGTGTTGCTGGTTTCCTGCGCCTGCAGCAAATGCAGGGTTTCGAGGTGCACCAGGCTCTTCACCCGCTGCTGCGACTTTTGATAGATCAAATAGGCAAAATTCAATGCAAACAGCAGCGCCAGCGCGGCCACCACGAACAGGATGAGCAACAGGCGACGCATGGCGGCATCAAAACTGGCCTCGTTGCGCAAGCGGTCCGTGGCCTGCGCGAGGATGAAGCTGTTCATCCCGCTGCGGATCTGGCCCATCAGTTGCTCACCCGTGCCACCCTCCATCAGCAATCGGACGGCGTTCTGGTCGCCGGCACGGCTCAGGGCAATGCCGCTGGCGAGGTCGACCATTTTGGCTTCGATCAGCGGGGCCAGGGTGTCCAGGCTGGCCCGGGCATCGGCATTGCCAACTTCTTTGCGCAATGCCTTCAGCTCGGGAATGACCTGGTCACGCACCGCCAGATACGGCTGCAGGTAGGCCTCATTGCCCGTCAGGGCATAACCCCGCTGCCCGGTGTCGGCGTCTTTCAAGCCAGACAACAGGTCGTTGGCCATGCCGATGACATTGCGGGTTTGCTGACGCTGGAGGGCCGCGTCCGAGATCTGCTGGTAGGACCAGAACATGAACGCAATACCCCCCGTCACCAGCAGCAAGGCCACCGCGAGCCAGGTCAATGTCTTGGGAATAATTTTCAAAGTGAGGGTACTCGTGATGCAGGACTGACCAGGCGCGAAATGGGTGGAAAAGCTCGCGCAACCCGCGGTGCGGTGCGCACCAAATGCCCTTTATACACGCATCGGTCGTCCAAGTTGTCATGCCTTGCCTGACAGTGCCATTCGTTGACATGCATGGAGCCTACGGGTGCCGGTTGGCGTCGTCTGTGTGTTGGCGCACACAAGCCCATGAGACAGACACAACAAGCTATGCCGCTTGTGTACGCGAGCGCACAGACTTGCCACCGCAGGCATTCAACAATGCAAGCTCGTCCGGGCCAGCATGCGCTGTCTTGCACGATTTGATTTTTAACTGAACGGAGAATTCTCATGAACTTTACACAACGCATTTCTGCCGCCGCACTTTTGTTAGCCGCCCTGGGCCTGGGTGGCTGTGCCGGCATGACGCAACAGGAAAAAGGTACCGCAACCGGTGCCGTGATCGGTGGCGTCGCCGGCAACATCGTCGGTGGTGGTCTGTTGGGAACGGCCGCCGGTGCTGCCGTGGGTGGCGTCATTGGCCACGAAGTGACCAAATAACACTGACCGGTTTTCGACCCATGCGCGCCACGCACGCCTGGCCAGGCAACAGCTTGGGTCGCCTGGCAGCACTGGTGCTGGCCTGCGCCTGCTGTGGCGCTTGGGCTGCAAGCGATGCGGGGCCGGCAAGCGCCCTGTTGGGTGACTACGCGCGTCTGTCACCCGCCCTGACAAACAACGCGTTTGGACAGCCCATGGTGCTCCAATCGACTGAGAGTGCCACCGGTTTGTCCGGCGACATTTATGCCGTGGTGCCCTACCCGTTTGCTGCCGTGAAGACTGAAATGAAGTCCGCTGACCACTGGTGCGACGTGATGATTCTGCACATCAACACCAAATATTGCCACGCAGTCGCCGGGTCGCAGGGCACACGCCTGCTGGTCAACATTGGTAAAAAGACACCCCAGGCGATGGCAGATGCGAGCCGGCTGGTGTTTCGTTACAACGAAACCAGGACCTTCAAGAATTACTTTGCCATCACGCTCACCGCCAAAGACGGTCCGCTGGGCACCAGCAACTACCGCATTCGTCTGGAAGTGGTTGAACTGCCAGACAAGCAGTCGTTTGTGCACCTGACCTACGCCTACAGCGTGGGCTTTGCCGGGCGCCTGGCCATGCAGACCTATCTGGCCACCGTGGGTGCCGGCAAAGTGGGCTTCAGCAGACTGGCGGGCGGCGCAGACGGCGAAACGGACTATGTTTCGGGGGTGCGCGGCGTGGTCGAACGCAACACCATGCGTTATTACCTGGCCATTGACAGCTTTTTGGCGTCGCGGCGCGAAGCCCCCGCGGCGCAGCTGGAGCATCGCCTGCAAAGCTGGTTCAACGCAGTCGAGCGTTACCCGCGCCAGCTGCATGACGTGGACCGCTCTGACTATCTGGCGATGAAGCGCACGGAAGTGTTGCGCCAGCAAACCTTGTATTGACCTCCCATTGCCTTGACCATGCCACTTGACCTGCCGCTGTATTGGGTTTTGCTGAAACAGGTTTTTAATGCCTGGCTCGATGATGATGTGCCGAGCATGGGCGCCGCCCTGGCCTACTACACGCTTTTTTCACTGGCGCCGTTGCTGCTGATTGTGATCAGCGTGGCGGGGCTGGTGTTCGGCCAGGAGGCGGCGCGCGGCGAGATTGCACTGCAGTTGCGCGCCCTGATGGGCGAGCCCGGTGCCAACGCAGTGCAGGCGCTGCTGGCCAGTGTGGGCGAGCCCTCGGAGAGCAGTTGGGCCACGCTGCTGGGCGTGGTGCTGCTGTTGATTGGGGCCACCACCGTGTTCGGCGAGCTGCAAAGCGCGCTGGACCGCATCTGGCGGGTACCGGCTACCGCACCGGTGAGCGGCTGGCTGCACCTGCTGCGCGCCCGCTTGCTGTCGTTTGGCATGATCCTGGTGATCGGGTTCCTGCTGATGGTGTCGCTGGTGCTGAGTGCCGCACTGGCCACCATGGAGCGCTTGTGGAGCCCGCTGTTTGGCGGCTGGATCGCAATAGCCAGCGTCAGCAACGCAGCCGCCGGGTTTGCGCTGGTGACGGCGATGTTTGCGCTGATCTACAAGGTGATGCCACGGGCCCAGGTGCTGTGGCGCGACGTCTGGACCGGCGCGCTGTTCACCGCCCTGCTGTTCAGCCTGGGCAAGGCCCTGATTGGTATCTACATTGGCAGCAGCGGCATCGTGTCGGGCTTTGGTGCTGCCGGATCGCTGGTGGTGGTGCTGTTGTGGGTGTATTACTCGGCCCAGATCTTTCTGATCGGGGCCGAATTCACCTGGGTTTACGCCAACCTGTTTGGATCCAGAAAGACGCTTAAACCTGGGATTTGAAGTAGTTGAAGGAATGCACGAAGGCTTCGCGCACCTTCTCCATTTCCGTCGTCATGGCGTTCCAGTTGTCTTCGCCCGCCGCCTTGAGCTCATCGAGCTTGGCGCTGGCCAGCTTGGACTGGTGGCGCAGCTTGCGCATTTCCTCCAGGTAAGCGGCGCGCGCGTCGGCCTTGGCCTCGGTGGCCTTGGCGTCGAGCTTGTTCATGCTGGCGTTGAGCTCGTCAAGCTGCGACTTCATTTTTTCGATGTACACATTTTTGGTGGTCATGATTTTTCCTTGGGTTGAATGACTTGGGAGTCAGCGTGCAATCACTTTGCCGCTGTCATCCGACAAAATGATCTCGACACGACGGTTGAGCTGGCGACCCGCGGCGCTGTCATTGCCAGCCACCGGAAAGGATTCGCCGTAACCGCGCATGTCAATGCGCTCACGCGCGACCCCCATCTCCAGCAGGGCGGTACGTACCGCACCGGCACGGCGCTCCGACAAACCCTGGTTGTAGTCGGCGGCGCCCGTGCTGTCGGCAAAGCCTTCAATCAGCACCTTGCGCTGCGGGTTTTGTTGCAGCACATCAGCCAGCTTCTGGGCGCTGCGCATGCCATCGGCGGTCAGGCGCGACAGGTCGGTACCGAACAGCACGTCACCCAGCGTGATGACGATGCCGCGTGCGGTCTTTTTGGCGGCCAGATCGGCCAGTTGGGCTTCCAGCTGTGCGGCCCGGGCCTGCGCCTCTTGCGTCTGGCGCTGGGCGTTGGCGGCATCCAGTTGGGCTTGCTGGGCGGCAAGTTGTGACTGGGCGGCATTGCTTTGTGCCTGTTGTGCGGCCAGGGTGGCTCTTTCAGCACTCAGTTTGGCGGCATTGGCTTCGTTGGTGCGCGCGTCCAGGCGCATCTGGTCACGCTCCTTGCCCGCAGTGGCGATTTCGGCCTCGGCCATCTTGCGTTTCGTCACCTCTTGTGTCAGGGCAATTTTCTGCTTGGCCAGGTAAGCCAGGTTGTTGATCTTGTCGTCGCTGCCGCGCTCGTTGGCTTCCACATTGGCCTGGGCCATGGCCTCGGTGGCCTGCCTCATTTCCAGTGGCGCGTAAGTAGCCACGTTGGGATTGCCCTGAGCCACGGTGTAGTCGTCGCGGGCCTGCTCCAGCAGGGAGGTGGTTTTAGGGCTTGAGCTGCAGCCCGCCATGAGGGCGGCGACCGCCAGAACGATCGGGGCCAATTTGGTTTTAGTCATGATTTTTCCTGTCAGGATGAAAAGGGTTTAACGCGGACGATCGAGTTCTTCGCGCAGCACGCGAATGTCATCCTGCAAGACATCAGCAGCGGCCTGTGCCTTGACGGAACTGGCTTTGCTTTGCGCCAGCTTGGCATCGGCTTGGGCCTGGTTGGCCAGTTCGATGGCCAGCTTGTAGTCCTTGGCCAGCATGGCTTTGTTGGCCAGTGCCAGTTTTTCCCGGGCTGCAGTCATTTCGAGCGGCGCATACTGGGCGCCACCGGCACCCGCCGCATTGGCCACGGCAGCATTCGACACCGCCACATCGGCGGTTGCCGGGGTCTTCAAACTGGTGCAACCCACCGTCAATGCAAGGGCGGCGGCAGACAACAAGGCGAGGCCGCCTTGGGTGTTCATTTTCGTCATGGAATCTCCTGTAACTGAGCTCCGAAAGCAGAATCGCTTTGGGCAAATCAGGTTATAGGCGGGGCATCCGGAGAAGTCTGTTCGCTGGCAGACACAGCGCGGGAATGCTTTGACGGCCGCGCGATGAAGCAGCTTGTCTGGGTGCTCTGCGTAGGTTAAGACACCGTTGTCTTTGTCAAGCGGTAATCTGCCTCAAGTGATTGGGGTCGAAGGGTTTTCCTGATCGCAAGACGCCGTATGCAATTGCCAGAAGCTTGTGCATACACGCCACCACAATGA
>JBASJO010000045.1:0-3349 GCA_049655365.1 Rhodoferax sp.
CCAATGACGCGGGCGATGTCATCCGTCCGGGCCTGCCCGCCAGCGGCATGTTCGTCATCAACCCGCCGCACACCCTGAAGAGTGCACTGAAGGACAGCTTGAAACAGGTGGCGCAGGTGCTGGCGCAAGACCAGAACAATGCGTTTGAGGTGGAATCGGGCGCGTAATCCTGCCGCAACCCGGCTAACAGGCTAACGCTCCAGCACACCTTTCAATGCCGTCCCGGTGTGCGTTCCCAACGCCACCACGGCCTCGGGCGAACCCGCAGCCACCACGCGGCCACCCGCGTTGCCACCCTCCGGACCCAGGTCCAGCACCCAGTCGGCCTCGGCGATCACGTCCAGATCATGCTCAATCACCACCACGCTGTGACCGCCGTCAACCAGGCGGTGCAGCACCTTGATGAGTTTCTCCACATCGGCCATGTGCAGGCCCACGGTGGGTTCATCCAGCACATAAAGCGTGTGCGGCGCCTTCTGGCCGCGCCGGGTGATGTCGTCACGCACCTTGCTCAATTCAGTCACCAGCTTGATGCGCTGCGCCTCGCCGCCACTCAAAGTGGGTGATGGCTGGCCCAGGGTCAGGTAACCCAGCCCCACGTCTTTCAACAATTGCAGTGGATGCGAAATGACCGGCATGGCGGCAAAAAAGTCCACGGCTTCGTCCACCTCCATCTGCAGCACGTCGCCGATATTCTTGCCGCGCCAGGTCACCGCCTGGGTCTCGGGGTTGAAGCGCGCGCCCTTGCAGGTTTCGCACAGCACTTTCACATCGGGCAGGAAACTCATGGCGATGGTGCGGATACCCTGCCCTTCACAGCGTGGGCAACGGCCTTCGCCGGTGTTGAAGCTGAAACGGTTCGCGGCATAACCCCGCGCCTTGGCTTCCAGCGTGTCGGCAAAGAGTTTGCGGATGGTGTCCCAGAAACCGATGTAAGTGGCCGGGCAACTGCGAGGCGTCTTGCCGATCGGGGTTTGATCGACCTCCAGCACGCGGTCCACCGCCTCGAAGCCGGTCACCTCCTTGCAACCAACCCAGGCAATCGTTTCACCCGCAGCCAGCGCATCGCGCCCGGCCTTGGTGCTGCGCTTTTGCACGGCGGCATGCACGTTGGCCAGCAACACGTCGCGCGCCAGGGTGGACTTGCCCGAGCCGCTGACGCCGGTGATAGCCACCAGGCGGCTCAAGGGAACGGTGGCCGTGACGTTTTGCAGGTTGTGCATCTGTGCACCCGTCACGGTGATCCGGCACTGTTCTGAGTGGTCCGTCACCATCCGTCGCGGTTTCAGCGGGTGCTTCATCGCGTGCAGCAAATAGCGACCCGTTTGCGAATCGGCCGCACCCTGAATGTCCGCTACACACCCTTCGGCCACCAGCCGGCCGCCGCGCTTGCCGGCGCTGGGGCCGATGTCAATGATGTGGTCGGCGTGGCGAATGGTGTCGACGTCGTGCTCCACCACCACCAGCGTGTTGCCCTGGTCACTCAGGGTCTGCAAAGCGCCCAACAAAATCTGGTTGTCACGCGCGTGCAGGCCAATGGTGGGCTCGTCGAGCACGTAACACACGCCCTGCAAATTGCTGCCGAGTTGCGCAGCGAGGCGGATGCGCTGGGCCTCGCCGCCGCTCAAGGTGGGCGCGCCCCGGTCCAGCGTCAGGTAACCCAGGCCGACTTGCTCCAGAAACTCCAGACGCCCCTTGATCTCGGGGATCAGGTCGCGGGCAATGTCACTCTCGCGCCCGCTCAGGCGGCCCAGGACCTGCATGGTTTCGACCCAGCCGCGCAGGTCACTCACGCTCAGGCGTGCGAGTTCGGTGATGGCAATGCCGTCAACTGACGCCTGCGACTGACCCACATCTCCCCCAAAACGCACCGCCCGTGCCGTCGCGTTGAGCCGGGTCCCCTGGCACTTGGGGCACACGGCATCGACCAGGTCTTCCACCTCGGGCTCGGCAAAGGTCTGCTCGCGGCCCTTGTTGTCGTCATCGCGCACCGAGTCGTCGAACACCTTGCGCTGCTCGCGCGTGAGCTTGACGCCGGTACCCACGCAGTCCGGGCACCAGCCGTGTTTGCTGTTGTAACTGAACAGCCGCGGGTCGAGCTCGGCGTAACTGGTGCTGCACACCGGGCAGGCACGCAGGGTGGAAAACGCACTCAACTTGCCGATACCCGCTGTCGGCGTGCCGGCCTGCATGGCCTCGCTCAAACCCGCCAGATCGCTCAGCACATGCACCACGCCCTTGCCATGCTGCAAGGCCCTGGCCAGCGCCTCACGCAATTCCGGCTCTTGCTCCGGCAACACATCGAGGCTGTACACCGGCAATTCGATGGTGTGCTCCTTGAAGCGGTCCAGGCGCGGGAAGTTGGTGGTGGGTAAAAAATTGCCATCGACCCGCAAATGGGTGAAGCCGCGCGGCCGTGCCCAATCGGCCAGTTCGGTGTAAACACCCTTGCGGTTCATCACCAACGGCGCCAGCAGGCCGATGTGCTGGCCGCGAAAATTCTTCATCAACTGCGCCGTAATCTTCTCGGGCGTTTGCGGCGCCACCGGCGTGCCGTCATGGATGCAATGCTGGGTGCCGAGCTTGACGAACAGCAGCCGCAAAAAGTGCCAGACCTCGGTCGTGGTGCCCACGGTCGACTTGCGCCCGCCCCGGCTCAGGCGCTGCTCGATCGCCACCGTGGGTGGGATGCCGTACACCGCATCGACCTCGGGCCGGCCCGCCGGCTGCACGATCGAGCGCGCATAGGCGTTGAGCGACTCCAGGTAACGGCGCTGGCCTTCGTTGAACAGGATGTCGAACGCCAGGGTGGATTTGCCCGAGCCCGAGACGCCAGTGACCACGGTGAACTTGCCACGTGGGATGTTGACGCTCAAGGACTTGAGGTTGTGCTCGCGCGCATTGATGATCTGGATGCTGTCGGTGTGCTCATAGCCGGATGTTGGCCCGTCATTGCGAGCGAAGCGCGGCAATGCATGACCTTCAAAATCCCGCACCTCATGCACCACACCCATTTGCGCGGCGTAGTCGCGCAGTGCCAGCGCAGTGTGCGAGCTGGCGTGCAGCATCACCTCCTCGGGCGTGCCAAACGCCACCACCTCACCGCCGGCGTCGCCGCCTTCCGGGCCCAGGTCAATCAGCCAGTCCGAGGCGCGAATCACGTCCAGGTTGTGCTCAATCACCAGCAGAGAATGCCCCGCGTCCTGCAGCTTGCGCAGCGCGCGCATGAGTTTGGCAATGTCGTCAAAGTGCAGCCCGGTGGTGGGCTCGTCGAACATGAACAACACACCGCGTTTGGCCGTGGGCTGGCGGCTGGCGCTGGCGCTTTTGGCGGCTTCCGCCAAAAAAC
>JBASJO010000046.1:0-3223 GCA_049655365.1 Rhodoferax sp.
CTTTTTTGGCCGGTGCTTTTGCTGCTTTTTTCGCCGCTGCAGCCTTGGCTGGCGTGCCCGCTTTGGCTGCCACTGCAGCTTTGGTTAGCGGTGTGGCGGCGGTTTTGCGTGGCGGGAACTTGCTCGGGGCAAACTCAAAGTTCACCTTGCCTGCAGCCGGGTCCCAGGCCAGCATGGCTTTGAAGGCGCGCCGGGTGCGCATCGAGACAAACTTGTCGAGCAGGTCGGTTTTGCCGGTGCTCAGCAGCTTGACCATTTGCTCGCGCTCGACGGGTTGCTGCAGGATGATCTGGCCGGTCTTGAAGTCGCAGCTTGGCGTGGCCTGGGCATCGGTAGGGACCGACTTTTCGCAGACGTAGTTTTTGCCATGCTCAAAAACAGCCGCGCCACATTTCGGGCAGGCGCCGAGGCTGGTTTGCTGAGAGAAGTCGATCAGTTCGCCGGATTCTTCGCCAGCCTTGTCGTCGCCAAAGTCGAATTCCAGTTTGTAGTTCTTGGTTTCTTCGTCGAACTTGATGACCATTTCGGCGGTGAACGGCCAGCCGGCCTTGGAGCGGAAACCGCTCAGGGGGCCGATCTTGCGCTCGCGCAAGAACTGCTCAACCTCGGCCAGCTCGAAGGTGCGGCCGGCCGGGGTCTTGCCGAACGAGAAGCCGCAGCCGTCGCTTTTGCCGTCCGCGCCGGTGCAGGCGTAGCGGCGGTAGTTTTCCTTGACGACGCCGCCGCAATTGGGGCAGGGCGTGTGCAAGGTGGCGTAGTCGCCCGGCACCGTGTCACGGTCGTATTCCTTGGCTTTCTTGACCATGCGCTCGGTCATGGCGGCAATCTCGGCCATGAAGGTCTCGCGCTTGAGCTTGCCGTGCTCCATTTGCGCCAGCTTGAACTCCCACTCGCCGGTGAGCTCGGCCTTGGTGAGTTCCTGCACGTCGAGGCCGCGCAACAGCGTCATCAACTGGAAGGCCTTGGCGGTCGGGATCAGTTCGCGGCCTTCGCGCAGCATGTAGACCTCGGAGATCAGGCCCTCGATGATGCTGGAGCGCGTGGCGGGTGTGCCCAGGCCTTTTTCCTGCATGGCCTCGCGCAGCTCGTCGTCTTCCACGGTTTTGCCGGCGCCTTCCATGGCGCCGAGCAAGGTAGCCTCGGTGTAGCGCGCCGGGGGCCGGGTTTTCAGGGCCTTGAGGTCGACCGCTTCGGCCTTGACCCGCTCGCCGGGCGCCACCGGCACCAGGTTGCCGGCGTTCTTGTCGCCATTCTCGGGCTGCTCGGCGGCGGCTTCCTTGCCGTAAATCGCCAGCCAGCCCGGCTTCACCAGCACCTTGCCTTCGGTCTTGAAGTTGTACCCTGCGGCGGTGCTGATTCGGGTGGTGATCTGGTATTCGGCGGCGGAGAAAAACACCGCCATGAAGCGGCGCACCACCAGGTCGTAAATTTTTTGCTCGGTCTCACTCAAACCGTGCGGTGCCTGCAGCGTCGGGATGATGGCAAAGTGGTCGCTGACCTTGGCGTTGTCAAAAATTCGTTTGCTCGGGCGCACATAGTTGTTGTTGAGCGCCGTCAGGGCGTGTGGTGCCAGATGCTTCATGCCGCTGTCGGCCAGCATCTCGAAGGTTTGTTTGACCACCGGCACATAGTCCTCGGGCAGCGCGCGCGAGTCGGTCCGCGGGTAGGTCAGGGCCTTGTGGCGCTCGTACAGGCTCTGCGCAATCGACAGCGTGGTCTTGGCGCTGAAGCCAAATTTGCCGTTGGCCTCGCGTTGCAGGCTGGTCAGGTCGAACAGGGCAGGCGAAACCTGGGTGGTCGGCTTGCTCTCTTCCGTCACCGTGGCCTGCTGGCCGCGCACGGCATCGGCAATGGCCTGGGCTTCGCGCTGACTCCAGACCCGGTCGGCCTTGAGTTCGGCGTCCATCTCGTCGTTGCCGGCAGCGGCGTTGGCGGCCGCGCGTTTCCAGCTCGGGTCGAACCATTTGGCCGGGTAGTCACCGGCTTGGGCGGCAAAGCTGGCGTGTATTTCCCAGTAGTCGCGGCTGACGAACTTGCGGATTTTTTCCTCGCGTTCCACCACCACGCTCAGAGTGGGCGTTTGCACCCGGCCCACCGTGGTCAAAAAGAAACCGCCGTCGCGCGAGTTGAAGGCGGTCAGGGCCCGTGTGCCGTTGATGCCGACCAGCCAGTCGGCCTCGCTACGGCAGCGCGCGGCATCGGCCAGCGGTTGCATTTGCGCATTGGTGCGCAGGTGTTGGAAGCCGTCGCGAATGGCTTGCGGCGTCATGCTTTGCAGCCACAGGCGGCTGACCGGCTTGCCCAGCGGCTTGGCGCCACCCGCGTACTGCTCGATGAGGCGGAAGATCAGTTCGCCCTCGCGCCCGGCGTCGCAGGCGTTGATGAGCTGGCCCACGTCCTTGCGCTTGGCCTGCCTCACCACCGCGTTGAGCCGGGTCTTGGTCTTGTCAACGGGTTTGAGGTCGAAGTGCGGCGGAATCACCGGCAGGTGGGCAAAGCTCCACTTGCCGCGTTTCACGTCAAAGGCTTCGGGCGCCTGGATCTCCACCAGGTGGCCGACCGCGCTGGTCACCACATGGGTGTCGTTCTCAAAATGCTCGTCGTGCTTCTCGAACTTGCCCGACACAGGGGTCAGGGCGCGCACGATGTCTTGGGCGACCGAAGGTTTTTCAGCAATGATCAAGGTTTTCATCTGACTACAATCCATTTTCTCGCGCTCGCACGGGCGGGCGCACACAGGCAGGTACGCACACGCGCACCCATACGAGTCCACGATACCAAATTTTCAAGCGAGCCCAAAAAGTGCCGACAAATCCCCGCCGACTCCAGGTCCGTCGCTCCGCCGTCCATGGCAAGGGGGTCTATGCGGTGCGGGACATTGCCGCGGGCGACACCTTGATTGAATACGTGGGCGAGATCATCAGCTGGGAAGAAGCCCAGGCGCGGCACCCGCATGACCCGCAGAACCCCAACCACACGTTTTATTTTCACATCGACGAAAGCCGTGTGATTGATGCCTTGTACGGTGGCAATTCGTCGCGCTGGATCAACCACGCCTGCGAGCCCAATTGCGAGGCCGACGAGCAGGACGGTCGTATTTTCATCAAGGCGCTGCGCGACATTGCTGGCGGTGAGGAACTCAATTACGACTACGGCCTGATCATCGACGAGCGTTACACCAAGAAGCTCAAGGCCGAGTACCCCTGCTGGTGCGGCGCAGCAA
>JBASJO010000047.1:0-2165 GCA_049655365.1 Rhodoferax sp.
GATTTATTTCAACCAACATGTCCCAGGTACAACAAAGACGCGCCCTGACGGCCACCGAAGTGGTCACCCGACTGGCCAAGCTGGAGGGCTGGCGTCTGGACGGGGACGGCACGGCGGTGGTGATCCAGAAAACCTTTCGTTTTGCCGGCTTCGCCCAGACCATGGCGTTCGTCAATGCTGTGGCCTGGCTGGCCCAGACCCGTGACCATCACCCCGAACTGATCGTGCGCTTTGACAATTGCACGCTGCGTTACAGCACGCACGACGTGGCCGGTCTCTCAACGGCTGACTTTGATGCCGCCGTCGCTGTGGATGCGTTGCCTGGTGCAGCCCATCCAGTGCCTGTATGACGAACGCTCAACGCGCGCCCGGCCTGATCGTGGCCAACTATGGGCGTCATTTCCTGGTTGAAAACTCGACTGGAGAGCGTTTGATTTGCCATTCACGCGGTAAAAAAAGCCAGGGGGTGGTGGGGGACAGGGTGTTGTGGCTGGCCTCGCAAGACGAAGGAACAATCGAGAAAATAGAGCCACGACGCAACCTGTTTTACCGCCAGGACGATGTTCGCACCAAGATGTTTGCCGCCAACCTGGATCAGGTGCTGATCCTGATTGCCGCCGAGCCTGAATTTTCCAGCAGCCAGTTGTCACGCGCCTTGATCGCTGCCGAAGAGCAGCACATCACCCCCATCATTGCGCTGAACAAAAGCGACCTCACCGAACCCTTTGCCCGCGCCTGGAACTGGCTGGCGCCTTATCGGCACATGGGTTATGACGTGTTGCCGCTGTCGCTGGCGGACGCAGCCGCGGGTCGCGCGGCACTCAGTGAGCGACTGGCAGGCAAAACCACACTGGTGTTGGGTCCGTCGGGTGCCGGCAAGAGTACTTTGATCAACTGCCTGATTCCGGGCGCGTTGGTACAAACCGGCGTCTTGTCACAAGCCCTGAGCAGTGGCAAACACACCACCACCAGCACCACCTGGTATTGGGTAGATGCAGCTAAAACAACGGCCTTGATCGACTCGCCCGGGTTTCAGGAGTTTGGCCTGAACCACATTGACCCTGCCCAACTGGCGGCCTACATGCCCGACCTCAAGCCCCATGTCAGCAACTGCAAGTTCTACAACTGCAGCCACTTGCATGAACCGGGTTGTGGTGTGATCGCCGCGGTGAATTCCGACGACAAGCCCGACAGTATCAGTGTGAACCGATATCAGATTTACAGTGACCTTTATGCCGAGCTGAAGCAGATGCGGCGTTACTAGTCAGTCGGGGTCAGAGCACGTCGCTGCGCGAGTGGTCTGACCCGCAAAGTTTCAAGTTGGTTGGGATCAGAGCACGTCGCTGCGCGAGTGGTCTGACCCGCAAGGTTTCAGACCTTGGCCGTAACCAGTTTGGCCAGGGCGGCCACCAACTGCCCACATTGTTCGGGCGTGCCCACGCTGATGCGCAAATAGGCGTCAATGCGGGCTAGTTTGAAATGCCGCACCAGCACACCTTGCGCTCGCAAGCCTGCGGCCAGGTCGGCCCCCTCATGACCGGGATGCCGCGCAAAGACAAAATTGGTTTGCGACGGCAGCACCACGAAACCCAGGTCTTCCAGCGCCAGTACCAGACCCTCGCGGCTGCTCATGACCGCCTGGCGGGTCTGCTCGAAGTAAGCCTGGTCTTCAAATGCGGCCACGCCGCCCGCCAGCGCCAATCGGTCCAGCGGATACGAGTTGAAGCTGTTTTTCACCCGGTTCAGGGCCTCTATCAGGTGCGCTTGGCCACAAGCGTAGCCGATGCGCAAGCCGGCCAGCGAGCGTGACTTGGACATCGTGTGCACCACCAGCAGGTTGGGGTAGCGGTCAATCAGGGCCATGGCCGTCTGCCCGCCAAAGTCGACGTAGGCCTCATCGACCAGAACCACCCGTTTCGGGTGCAACTGCAACAGGGTTTCAATGTCAGCCAGTGGCAAGCCGACGCCGGTGGGGGCGTTGGGGTTGGCAATGACCACCCCGGCGACGTCCTGGTCTGCCGGACAGGCGTAGTCGGCTACATGCAATTGCAAGCCTTCGCGCAGCGGCACGGTGCGTGCAGCAATGCTGTACAAGCCGCAATAAACTTTGTAGAAGCTGTAACTGATATCGGGCATCAGTAGTGGGCAGCCCTGCTGGAAAAAGG
>JBASJO010000048.1:0-3925 GCA_049655365.1 Rhodoferax sp.
TACTTTATGTGCCGTGGCTGGCGGGTTTGTTTTTGTTCGATGCCCTGCCACTGACCTGGCTGGCTGGCGCCGCAGGTTTGGGGCTGGCCAGCGTGCTGTGGTTTGAACTGCTCAAGGCCATCAGAAGCATCATGGCGCCATAATGGAGCCAACATCCATTTTGGAGCCATCATGCCAAACCTCTCGATCAAAGACGTCCCCGAAGCCTGGGCCCAGGCCCTGCGCGAGCGCGCCGCACGCAATCACCGCTCGCTGCAAGGCGAGTTGATGGCGCTGATCCAGCGTGTGGTCGAGACAGATCCATTGCCTCCGGCAACCAGTGCCAAACCCCTGACAAGCCGACGGCAGGGCTGGAAAACAGTCGAGCAAATTGCCGCAGAAATCCGCGCCAATCCGCATGACGCCAAGCTTTGCAACGAATTACCTCGCGGCGTGGACATCATTCGCGAAGAGCGGGACGCACGATGAGCCAGTCCTCTGACGGTTTGTTTTTGGCCGAACCACCACAACACTACCTGGTTCGCCCGCCCTTGGTGCTGGACTGCAGCACACTGGCTGGCCTGCTCTTTGAAGAGGATTGGCAAGTTCAGGCCTTGGAAAAAATCGAAGGCCGCAGCTTGAAGGCGCCTTACTTGCTGGAAGTCGAAATCACCAGCGTGGCGCTGAAAAAACACCGCCGTGGCGGAACCGACATCGCCCTCAGCGGTTTGGCAAAGTACGCCAGTATGGATATTGAGCTGTTTGAAGTCAGCGCGAATGAGGTGTTTGAACTTGCAAAGCGCTATCAGCTCAGCGCCTATGACGCGTCCTACCTCTGGCTGGCCGCCGAGCTCACCTGTCCGCTGGCCACCTTCGACGAAAAACTGGCCATTGCGGCGCAAGCGCATTTAAGCAGTTTGCCCTGAGCGAGTGGTCTGACCCACAATGTATCAATCAATTTGCACCGGCACGCGCTGCGCCAAAGCGCACATCAGCTCGTAGCCCAGGGTGCCGGCCGCCTGCGCCACCTCGTCGATGCCGAGCAACGCGCCATTGGCTGCGCGCCCCCACAGCGTCACCTCGGTGCCCATGCCGGCCTCAGGCACCGGCGTCAAGTCCACCGCGACCATGTCCATGCTGACGCGCCCCACCAATCGACTGCGCACGCCCGCCACAAGTACCGGCGTGCCGGTGGGGCATACGCGCGGGTAGCCGTCGGCATAACCACAGGCCACCACGCCCAGGCGCATCGGCACCTCGGCGACAAACCGGGAGCCGTAACCCACGCTGGCACCCGCTTCAATGTCCTGCACCGCGATGATTTTGGCGGCCAGCGTCATGGCCGGCTGCAAGCCCCAGTCACCGGCCAGGTGCTCGGGGTGATCGGGTGAACTGCCATACAGACTGATGCCCGGGCGAATCCAGTCCGAAGCCAGCACCGCCTCAGGGTGGCGCAGACTGGCCGCGCTGTTGCTCAACGCGCGTTCACCCGGCAGGTCACGTGTGACCTCGGCAAAACAGGCCATTTGCGCGGCGATGCCCTGGCCGCCGTCGGCGTCGCTGAAGTGCGTCATGAGCGATATTTCATCGACCTGAGGCAAGGCATTCAGGCGTGCCCAGGCACTGCGGTAACGCGCCGGGGTGAAGCCGAGCCGGTTCATGCCCGAGTTCATTTTCAGAAACACGCGGTGCCCGACATGCGTCTTGCAGGCCGCCAGCATGTCGATTTGTTCGTCGCAATGCACCGTGTGCCATAAATCAAGGCGGGAACACAGTTCCAAGTCGCGCGCTTCGAACACCCCTTCCAGCAACAAAATGGGGCCGCGCCAGCCCAGTTCACGCACGCGCCGGGCCTCGTCCAGGTCCAACAGGGCAAAGCCATCGGCGCTGCGCAAGCCTTCAAACACGCGCTCGATGCCGTGGCCATAGGCGTTGGCCTTGACCACCGCCCATACCTTGGCGTCCGGGGCGGCCTGTCGGTTGCGCGCCAGGTTGTGCTGCAGCGCAGCGGTGTGGATGGTGGCAAGGATCGGGCGGGGCATAAAAGCTCTGGAGAAATTGCGTTGGGGCGATTTTGACACTACAGCGGCGTGCTATAACCCGGTAACGTTTGGAGACAAGTCACCCCTTAAAGCGCCGCCGCACGCGGTTGCAAAAAAACCATCGATGAAACGCGGCTTCTTCACCATCATGTCAGCGCAGTTCTTCAGCTCGCTGGCCGACAACGCCTTGTTTGTAGCCGCCGTGCAATTGCTGCGCACCAGCCACGCGCCGCAATGGCAACAGGCGGCCCTGGTGCCCATGTTTGCCCTGTTTTACGTGGTGTTGGCGCCTTTTGTCGGCGCTTTTGCCGATTCCATGCCCAAGGGCCGGGTCATGCTGGTGAGTAACTTCATCAAGGTCGGCGGCTGTCTTTTCATGCTGTTTGGCACCCATCCGCTGCTGGCCTATGCCATCGTCGGCCTCGGTGCTGCCGCCTATTCACCTGCCAAATACGGCATCCTGACCGAGCTCTTGCCGGCTTCGCAACTGGTCAAGGCCAATGGCTGGATCGAGGGCCTGACCATTGGCTCGATCATTCTGGGGGTCTTGCTGGGGGGCCAGCTGGTCGGGCGCCACGTGTCGCAGCACTTGCTGGCCATTGACATCCCCGGCATCAACACCGGCATCAACAACCCGGCCGAGGCCGCCATTTCGGTGTTGATTTTTGTCTATCTGCTGGCGGCCTGGTTCAACACCCACATTCCGCTCACCGGCGTGCTGATGCGTCCGATGCCAAAACGGCTGCTGACCCTGCTGCCCGATTTCTGGACCTGCAACACCCGCTTGTGGCGCGACAAGCTGGGGCAAATCTCGCTGGCTGCCACCACGCTGATCTGGGGTGTGGCGGGCAATTTGCGTTTTATCGTGCTGGCCTGGGCCGCCGCCGCGCTGGATTATTCGGTGACCCAGGCGTCAGCCTTGCAAGGGGTGGTGGCGATTGGCATGGCCGTGGGTGCCGTTGTGGCGTCGATGCGCATGAAGCTTGAAGACGGACCACGCGTGCTCACGCTGGGCATCGTCATGGGCCTGCTGATCATCGGTCTGATTTTCATCACCAATGTCTGGGTGGCGGCACCGTTCCTGATTTTGCTGGGTGCTTTGGGCGGCTTTCTGGTGGTGCCCATGAATGCGCTGCTGCAGCACCGCGGCCACAACCTGATGGGCGCCGGCCGCTCGATTGCCGTGCAGAATTTCAACGAACAGGCCTGTATTTTGGTGCTGGGCGCGCTCTACAGCCTGTCCACAGGCTTGGGTTTGCCCACCTTTGCAGCGATTACCGGCTTCGGCCTGGTGATTGCCGGCTTCATGTGGCTGATTCGCCGCTGGCATGCCCGCAACCTGGCGCACCACCACGAAGAAATCGACCGCTTGCTGGCCATCGCCAGAAACGACAAGGCCCATGGTTGATTCTGATCACAAGGGGACGCCATGTCGACTGTCTATGACTTTGAAGCGCAGTCCATCGACGGCAAGCCGGTGGCTCTGGCAAATTACCGCGGCCAGGTGCTGCTGATCGTCAACACCGCCAGTGCCTGCGGCTTCACACCGCAGTTTGCCGGGCTGGAAAAGCTGCATGAAAGCCATGGCCCGCAAGGCCTGGTGGTGCTGGGTTTTCCCTGCAACCAGTTTGGCGCGCAAGACGCGGGCAGCAACCGCGAGATCGCCGGATTTTGCCAGCGCAACTATGGCGTCACGTTCCCGATGATGGCCAAGATCGAGGTCAACGGCGCGGGTGCCCACCCGCTCTACCAGTGGCTGGCGGCCGAAGCGCCCGGTCTGCTGGGCAGCAAATCGATCAAGTGGAATTTCACCAAGTTCCTGGTCGGCAAGGACGGTCGGGTACTGAAACGCTACGCCCCTACCGACAAGCCCGAAAGTCTGGCCAAGGACATCGAGGCCGCGC
>JBASJO010000049.1:0-9414 GCA_049655365.1 Rhodoferax sp.
GCACCGATCTGAGCACCGAACTGGAGGCCACGGCAGCTGGTTTGGGCGGCGGG
This sequence comes from Rhodoferax sp., assembly GCA_049655365.1. Taxonomy (GTDB): domain Bacteria; phylum Pseudomonadota; class Gammaproteobacteria; order Burkholderiales; family Burkholderiaceae_C; genus Rhodoferax. Next base: position 54 of record JBASJO010000049.1, read on the forward strand.
GCCGGCGCCGACGGCGGCAGTTCCTTTGTGCAGTTGCTGCGCATTGTGGAAGGTGTTGAACCCCTGGCGTATGAATACAGCTACACCGCGCCCGACCTGTTGCCCGATTTGCAGGCTGAGCCAGTTGTCGAGCCTGTAGTCGAGCCGGAAGCCGTCAGCGCGACCAGCCTGGTGCTGAGCGCTGACCCGGTGGTACTTGAAGGCAGCTCCGGCGTGACCTACACGGTCACCCTGGGTGACCCCGCCGTATCGGACATGACCGTGACCCTGAGCAACGGCGCCGTCATCATCATACCGGCAGGTGCCACCACCGGCTCGGTGCTGGTGCCGGTGCAGAGCGACGACGTTTACAAAGACGGCGAAACACTTCAGGCCACGGTGGGCACAGTGCAGGGCGGCGGCTTCACCACCATCACGGTCAACGACACCAATGTGGTTACCGTGGTCAACGACACGATTGACACCACGCCGGTGGCGGTGGCTGTCAGCGTGCTGGACGGCGACGTGAACAATGTGGTTGAAGGCAACGAGGTGACCTTCAGGTTCAGTGTGAATGCGGCCCCGCAGACGGACCTGACCCTGAACGTGACCGTTGGCGGTGTGGCGCAGACGGTGACGATTGCCGCCGGCAGCCTGTTCACCGATGTCATCGTGGACACCCGCGCCGATGAAAGCTACGTGCAGGGCAGCGCCACGGTAACTGGTGTGGTCAACAGCATCAGCCCGACGGCTGATGGGAATTTTGAGAACCTGTCTTTGACGGGTGCCAGTGCCACGGCGACGATGGTGGATGATGGGGACGTGACCAAGGTCAGCATTAGCGCAAGCGACGTCACCGAAAACGACGCCGGCTTGATCTTTAACATTGTTCTGTCCAATCCGCCAGTGGGGGAGACCACAGCCCAGGTGTTGGTGGGCGAGACGACCCACAACGTTCCTATCGGCGCAGACGGTACGGGAATCTTGTTTATTGCCACGGCCAACCCGGACGTCTACGTTGATCCTGGTAGCATCACCGCTACGGTGACTGGCGTGACGGGCGGAAATTTTGAGGCTGTCAGCGTGGCAGGCGCAACGGCCACAGCGCAGATTGCTGACACTACAGACACCACGACGGTGCTTTTGGACGCTTCCTTGCCGATGAAAGCCGCCGACGGCCAGTACTACACAACGATTACTGCCTCTGTCGATAACGAGCCATACCTTAATGCTCCTTTGGTGTTGACCATCACGGATGACATGACCGATAAGGTCGTGGGAACAATCACGATCCCCGCTGGCAGTTCGACTGGAGACGCATTGGCTGTGGCAGTGGCTCTTGGGGTGGAACACACTTATTCTGTAAGTTCTGCGAGTGGCGGAAATTACGAGAGTCTGGATATCAGCGATACCGCTTCTACCTATGGTCCCGCCAATATTCTGAACTTGGCGATGGTGACCAACTCGAACGTTCGGGATCAATACATTTTGGTCAAGTTTGATCAGCTGGTCGATGGTGTGAATCACCACTTTGAACAGGTTGTTACTTTGGCGGCACAAGGCCAGCAAGTAACAAGCGCCCGGTTCGATCTGGACGTCGGCTTCGATATTGATTCGGCCAAAGCATACGACCTGTCGTTGACGTACATGGGGAACAGCGCCGGATTGGCGAATGAGCAACTTCAGATTACCTACCTGCAGGTTGAGCATACTGTCGTCGAGGCGAGCAATAGCAACATCAAGTTAGGTGATGCAAACGTTGCGCATGACGGCATCGACATCACAATTTCCCCGGATAGCCAACTCTACACCTTGGGTGAATCCGACTACTACGATCGAGTGAGTGGTGCAGGATCTGCTCTTGATGACGCGATTTCTGGTAACAATTCAGATAATGTTCTATCTGGTGGCAGCGGCGATGACCTGCTCATGGGCGAGTCGGGCGATGACAGCTTATCTGGTGGTGCAGGGACGGACGCACTTACAGCAGGAGATGGAAACGATACCCTGCTGGGTGGAACTGGTCGCGATTTCCTGGTGGGTGGTTCAGGAAGTGACACGATGACCGGTGGCTCAGGGTTACTTCCCGACACCGAAACGGATGTCTTCAAGTGGAGTTCGGGTAACACTGGTGCTGACAAGATCACCGATTTCACTTTGGCACCCGTGGCGAGCGGTGGTGATGTGCTGGATCTGACGGATCTGCTGGTGAATGAAAACGCAACAGCGTCCAGCCTGGATACTTATCTGAGTTTTGGCGAGAACGAGCTTGGGCAGACAGTGATCACGGTGGACGCAAACGCCGGTGCCGCCGGTGGTATTGGCCAAACCATCACGCTTGAAAATATCCAGTTTGAGGCCTTGCAGAGCTATGTAGGTGGACTGGGCGACGATGCAGCCATCATCGCCAGACTGCTTGACGATGGTAATTTGAAGACCGACATGTGATCGTCAAGCAGCTCGGTGGATCCAGCCAAAGGGCAGTTCACGCAGGTGACCTGCACCGCCTACCGCCCGCCAGCTGCCAACCAGGGCGAAGCCCCTGTCAGGTTCGCGTCGAAGCTGTGGCGCGCGCTGCCGTACAGGCCCAGTACCCGTTTGACATAGGCCCGCGTTTCCGGAAATGGCGGTACGCCCTTGTAGCGGTCGACCCGGCCTTCGCCTGCGTTGTAGGCGGCCGCAGCGTAGCTGATGTTGCCGCGGTAATACGACAGCAGCCAGCGCAGGTAGCGCATGCCGCCGCGCAGGTTTTGGGTGGCATCAAAAGCGTTGCGCACGTTAAAGCGCTCGGCCGTATCGGGGATCAGCTGCATCAGACCCATGGCTTCTTTGGGCGACTGGGCGCTGGTGTTGAAGTTCGATTCCACTGCAATCATTGACAGAACCAGCTTGGGGTCAAGCGCATACCACTTGCTCATGGTGGTGGTGAGCGGAATGAGCCAGCGTTTGTTGCTGGGCAGGGTCAGCAGGTATTTTTCGATCGACAAGCCGGTACCGGGGTGCAGGTCGTGCGGCAGGTCGTGGAAAAAATTGGGCGGCGGCGGTGCTTTTTCGGGGGGCTGGTTCTGGTTGACGCAGGCTGGCAATGCTGCCGACGTTAATTCAATGGTGTCGAGCATCTGGTGCGCCTGGGCGTGGCCCAGCGCGGCGGCCAAGGAAAACAGGCTGGCGGCAAACGCCTGGTTGGCGGGCACGCCCTGGCCAAACGCATAGAGCATGCCCAGCCGGTATTGGCCCTCGGCGCTGCCCCAGCGTGAAGCCTGGCAGTAGCGCACGGCGGCCTGCCAGAGTTTATCGGTGGCGTTGGCGCTTTCCGGCTCCAACTCCAGCGCACTGGCTTCCTGCAGCAGTATGCGCACTGCCGGGGGTGCGTCTTCCATGACCGCCACCGACGGCGGCGCGTAGATGAGTGGCTGGGCCAGCGCCGCACCCGCGCACGCACAGGCCAGCCACAGCAGGCAAGCCAGACGCATTGAAGGGAGTTTGTTCATCTTGTTAGATCGCATGCCATGGAACAAGCTTGAAGTGGGTTCGGCTTTGTTCTTCATCGCCACCATACACCAGGATGGATTGTCCGGCTTGCGCTGCGGCCAATTTGTGCCATTGCTCCAGGCCGCGGCTGGCGTCTTTGCCGGGGGTTGCGTCTGACTTGATTTCTATGGCTTGCAGTTGGCCGCTAACTTGGGCTGCCGATTCGATGCCCAGCAACCACGCCGCGAGGCCGGTGTCGTGAAAATAGAGTTTGGGTGTTTTGACCAGACGCTTGTTGAAGTTCTGATGGTGCGGGGACAAGCGATGAATGATGTAGCTTGCCTCCAGGATCGAAATCCATTCGCGCGCGGTGTTGTGGTTTAGGCCTGCATCGTTGCCAAGTGCACTGAGGTTGAGAAGCTGCCCGGTGCGTCCGGCGCAGAGCCGCAAAAAACGCTGAAACTGGCTTACTGATCCGGCCCGATGATGTTTTAAGTTCCGTTCGGGCTGAGCTCGTCTAAGCCCTTCGACAGGCTCAGGGCGAACGGTTCATACTTTACCGGGCCGAATCAATAGGTCGCGCTCAACGAAGGTTTGAACGTAGTTGGCGTACCAAATGCCAGGTTCAAGATGCCGGTCGCCGTTGCTGGTCCACCACGCCCTGCAGCTAGGCAAAGAGTTCCGGGCAGCGCTGGGCCTCGTCAATGAGGGCACCTTTGGCAAGCTCGCGCAGTGTGGTTTCGGCTGTTCTGGGAACCATTTGGCTAAATGTAAGTACAACTGCCAATCAGCCGTTTCACTTGACCCCTGGCCCCGTCACCCCGTCAAAGCCGAGTTCGGCCAGCAGCGGCAGGTCGGACTGGCTCTCGACGCCCTGCGCCACCACCGTGATGCCGAAGGCGTGGGCCATTTTGCACAGACCTTTGAGGAATTCCTGGTTGCCTTCGTTGGCGGCAATGCCGCGAATGTAGCTGGGATGCACCTTGATGTAGTCCAGCCCCAGGTCGGCCAGCTTGTCGCTTTCGGAAAAACGCTGGCCAAAATACTCCACACCCACGCGGCAACCGAGTTGCTTGAGGTTGCGCGCCAGGTCGCGGAAGGCTTCGAACTGGCGGAACACGCCGTATTCGGGCACTTCAAACAGCAGGCGCTTGCAGACATCCGGGTAGGCTTTGAGCAGTTGCGTGAGTTCGTTGCGGAACTGGAAGTCGCCAAGGGTTTCCGCCGACAGGTTGACGGCCACGTCGCCCGCCGTGGTGCGCAGGTGGTCGATGGCCAGTTTGACCACGCTCAGGTCGATCGGGGCGGTCAGGTTGAGCTGTGCTGCCATGGGCATGAAGTCCCCTGCCGACAGCAGGGTGCCCTCGGCGTCCACCTGCAGGCGGATCACGCCTTCCTTGTGCAGCGGGTTGCTGCCGTCACCCGACATCACAGGGAAGAAGCTCAGCGCCAGGCGCCCGCCCGTGACGGCCTCGGTCAGCAGGGTGCGCCATTGCTCGGCCGGTACCGCCGGTTTGCTTGATCCGCCTTCGTCGGCATGCCAGGTGTTGGTGCCCTTGTTGGCCGCCTGGGCCAGCATTTCGTCGGCGCGGGCCAGCAGTTGGCCAATGTTCTGGTCGTGCTGATAACGCACCGCGCTGAGGTGGAACATGTCTGGCACCTTGTCCTGCCACTTCGGCAGCACGTTTTGCATGAGCCGCGCATGGATGTCCTGCGCCGCTTCGGTAGCGCTGGCAAAGCTGGGGCAGACCACGGCAAATTCGGCGCCCTTGACGCGGCCGGCCCGCTGGCCCACATGACCTTCGCCACTCTTGTACAGCTCGGTGCCCACGTCTTTCAGCAAGGCGTCGGCCTTTTGATGGCCCAGGCGGGTGTTGAGCTCATTGAGGTCGAGCAGGCGCACCATGACCAGGTTTCCAGCCGAACCAAACTGGTCGCCCTGCACCGCCTCGCGCAGGTGCGACATGAAATAGTCGCGACTGGACAGCCCGGTGACCGCGTCGCGGTTGACCTTTTTACGCAGGGCCTCAAGCCGCGCTGCTTCTTCGTTGAACATGGCCTTGAGCCGACCCACCATGTCGTTCATGGCGCGCGCCACGCTCTTGAGCTCGGGCGTGCGGGGCTCGTCAATGGTCAGGAAGCGGCGCTCGGCAATGGCTTGGGCCTGGCCCACCACCTGCCCGAGCGGGCGCGTGATGATACGCATGGCCAGGGTGCCCACCACACCGGCCAGCGCTGCACCCAGCACGAACCACAGCAGCAACTCGACAGTGCCGTCCCACAGGCTCTTGTAGGCGTAGCTGTCCTGGCTGGCCAGCGTGAGCGTGCCGTACTGGATCCAGCCGTCCTGAATCAACGCCTGCCCGGGCGTGGTGTGAATGGGAAACAGCTTGATGAACCAGTCGGGCGCCCAATGTTCCTTGCTGTCGGCGACGCGCTCGACCAGTGTTTGCCCCTTGGGCGAAACAATGCGGATGAAGCGGTAATGGCCTGCATCAAACTGCGCCGCCACCTGCAGCTCCACCGTGACCTCGTCCTTGGGCAGCTGCGTGAGCGACAGCGCCAGCGCCGTGGCGTTGTCGATGTTCTTGACCTGCAGTTGCTGCTCCAGGTAATGGCGCGCAGACAACACGCTGACAATCATGCTGCCACCAAAAGCGATGGTCATGACCAGGATGATGGCAATCCAGAGTTGTTTGATGAGTGACATGGTGGGCTCGCTGTGTAATTTTTTAAATGAGATTGTTTCAGATGCCGTCCTGGCGCATGCGGTCCAGCACGTCGCGCCAGCGCGACAGCCGGGCGGTGGGGTCGGCAGAAGAGGTGGTGGCACCGCCCACCCAAAGGCCGTCGCTGTTGAAGCTGAACACAGGCGTCAGGTCGGTGCGCATGGACGCCAGACGCACGCTGCTGATCATGTTGTCAAGAATGAGGGGCTCGGACGTGGGCTCCGGGTAGTAACCCAGCACCATATGGGCAATGGGCGGCGTGGCGCCCACTTTGTAGCGCACATACGAGAGGCGCAGTCGTTCGTTGCTGACGCCCATCATTTGCAGGGTAATGTATTTGGCAATTGAAAAGTCTTCACAGTCGCCCGCACCGCGCCCCATGAATTCAAGCGGTGTGGCCCAGTAGTCTTCCTGCTGCCAAACCTGAGCGTCGGTCTGGTACAAAATCCGACGGTTGAAAAAAGTGTTGACCTTGTTGAGCTTGTCCTGGTCGGGCAGCTCCCGCGCCTCTTCGATCAACTTGCGCCAAGCCACGATATGGGCAACAGCCGGGGCGCCGTAGCGCTGCTGCGCCAGGGCCTGGGTTTTGTCGAGGTCGGGGGCCGCAAATGAGCTTATAAGAAGCAGCGACACGCCCATCAACAGCATCCACACGCTTCTGTGCACGCCGCGCTCGCGCCGCGACCTGTTGAAGTGTGCGGATACGACAGTCATGACACCTCAGTTTTGAGATTCCTCAAGAAGTAAGACATAATATTTTGTAAACTAAATCCGCTTGATTTTTAATAAGCATTTACGAATATACATATCCGGGGGTTTTATGAATTCTAAAGATAAAAAGATTTCTGTGGTTGCGTTGGCTGTGCTCATGTTTTTGGGCGTTGCGCAGGCACAAAATTTACCAGCGCCAATGGTGCAGGCGGCGCGCAAAGCCGTTGCCACCAACCCGGAGGTGCAGGCCCGCTGGAACGGCTTCAATGCCGCCGGCAATGAGCGTGACGTGGCGCGCGGCGGGTTTTTCCCCCGCGTGGACCTGACCGCCACCACCGGACGTGAAAGCAAGGATTCGCCCCAGGCACCGGGTGGCACCTACGGGCGGTACAACTTCAATGCCGCACAACTCACCCTGAACCAGATGCTGTTCGACGGCATGTTCACCGCCAACGAGGCCAAACGCCTGGGCTATGCCAAGTTGACGCGTTACTACGAGCTGCTGGAGGTGTCCGAGTCGGCAGCGCTGGAGGCCGTTCGTGCCTACTCTGACGTGGTGAAATACCGTGAGTTGGTGGACGCGGCCACGCAAAATTATGTGGAGCACAAGCAAACCACCCAGTTGGTGGAGGAGCGTGCCAACGCCGGCGTGGGGCGCCGGGTTGACGTCGAGCAGGCCAACGGTCGTTTGGCGCTGGCCGAGTCCAACTTGTTGACCGAGTTGACCAACCTGCATGACGTGAGCGCGCGCTATTTGCGTGTGGTCGGCGAAAAGCCACCGGCCAACCTGCCGTCCTTGCCAGAGCCGTTCAAGCTGGGCACCATGCCCACTTCGGTGACCACCTTGATGAAGGATGGCTTGCAGAACAGCCCGACCCTGAATGCTGCGGTAGAAAACGTGCGCGCCTACAAAACGGCCATCGAGTCGGCCAAGGCGGCTTACATGCCACGCATCGACTTTCGCGCTTATGCCAGCACCGAAAACAACACCGGCGGCATCATTGGCGACACGCGCAACAATGGCGTGGAACTGGTCCTGAACTACAACCTGTTCCGTGGCGGTGCCGATAAGGCCCGTGAGCGCCAGGCGGTAGACCAGAAAGACCAGGCGCGTGACCTGCAGGAAAAAGCCTGCCGCGATGTGCGTCAGACCCTGTCCATTGCCTACAGCGACGTGCGCAGCCTCGACGAGCAGTTGCGCTACATGGACCAGCACCGCCTGTCCACAGAAAAGTCACGCGAGGCGTATCGCCAGCAGTTCGACATTGGCCAGCGCACGCTGCTTGACTTGCTGGACAGCCAGAATGAATATTTTGAAGCCACGCGCTCGTACATTAATGCCCGTTACAACCAGGCCGCAGCGCAAGCGCGCACCTTGGCCGGTATGGGTCAGTTGGTGTCTGCGCTGGGCGTGCCGCGGCAAGACCTGCCCAGCCCGCAGGACGCTGGCCAGGACCGCGCCGGCATCGACCCGGCCGAGCTGTGCCCACTCGATGAAACCACCGTGGACACCCTGGAAAAAATCAAGAATGAAACCGTGATCCCGACGCGTGCACGCATGACGCCGGCCGTCCCGGCTGCGGCTGCGGCTGCCACCAAAGTGAGTTTGGCTGCTGACACCTTGTTTGACTTCGACAAGTCGGTGCTCAAGGTGGGCGGTGTGGCCAAGCTCGATGAGTTGGTGGCCAAGATCAAAGGCATGCAGCTTGATGTGGTGATTGCCACCGGGCATACCGACAGCAAGGGCAGTGACGCCTACAACCAGCGCTTGTCGGTGGCGCGCGCTGAGTCAGTGAAAGCTTATTTGGTGAGCAATGGTGTGGATGTCAAGCGTGTGCGCGCAGTGGGTAAGGGGGAGTCTGAGCCCATTGCCGACAACGCCACCGACGAAGGCCGCGCCAAAAACCGCCGCGTGGAAGTGACGGTACAACCCATGGCAGCACCTGCACCTGTGACTGCACCAGCCAAGTAAGCACAGGGCTCAATTCAACACCGGCGCATCCGGCAGCTCATTCGGGTTGCCCTGCCCACCCCGCAGCGCAAAGTGCTGCTGCAGTAAAGCGCTCACTTGCTGCACGGCTTGGGTCAGGCCGGCTTCATAATTGCCCGCCTTGAAAGCGGCGCTCATACCCGCCACCAGCCGTGGCCAGGTGTCTGGTGCCACCCGCTCGTTCAAACCCCGGTCAGCCACAATTTCGATGCGGTGCTCGGCCAACAGCAGGTAAATGAGCACGCCATTGTTGTGCGCCGTGTCCCATACGCGCAGCTTGCCAAACAGCGCCAGTGCCCGCTCGCGCGTGATCTGCGCTGTGCTGACGGGTTGCCACAGGTAGCTCAGCGGCAGGCCGGCCTCGACGTAAATGCGGATTTCACCGCTGTGGCCCGCTTCGCTGCGGGCCACCTGCGCGGCCAGCCGGTCCAGCAGGGCCGGCGGTATGGCGCGCTGGGCGGCGTCATCGCTTTGCCAGCGG
>JBASJO010000050.1:0-2530 GCA_049655365.1 Rhodoferax sp.
CCGACCCGATGACCAACAACTACCGCTACAAGCTGGGCCGTGGCGCATTGACCAAGCTCGGTGAGTCACCTTACAAGCACAGCTTCACGCAAATGAGCCTGAAGCCACGCAACATCGTCTAAACCGGTCTGATGCGGCGCCACCCGGCTGCCGCATCGTTTTATTTTGGAGCAACTCATGAAAAAACTTATTGCACTGGCGACGCTCGCCACCCTCTCGCTGTCGACCTTCGCGGTCGACAAGGACGCCGCCATGGCCCTGGCCCAGAAAAGCGGCTGCCTGGCCTGTCATGCCCTGGACAAAAAAATGGTCGGTCCGGCCTGGAATGAGGTCGGCAAAAAATATGCTGGCGATTCCGCTGCTGCTGCCCAATTAGCCGTGAAGATCAAAAAAGGCAGCAAAGGTGTCTGGGGCCCGGTTCCGATGCCGCCAAATGTCACGGTCAAGGACGCCGACATCAAGACCATGGTGGAATTTGTCTTGTCGCTGAAGTAAACAGGCCCACCGCAGCGCCGTCGCGCGCTGGTAATACCTGTGGTGTAACAAATCAGTTGGCAGCAGCGACTAGCTCGCATGTTGCCAATACCCACTGCAGAAATGGACAGCGCCACCGCGTGGGCGAGTCTGTGCTCAAGGAACGTGAGCCATGCCGGCCATGGCGCTGCTAGCGACTTCAAGCGCAAAGCAGCGCCAATGATGCCCAGCCTGTTTCAAAGCTGCTGCTTCGGCAGGATCGCAACAAAAGCGCTGGGGCGAGTTACAGTGCGGGCAGAACCGACTCTGCGAGAAACTCAAGCATGGATGCACCGACACCTGAAGGCCCGAGCCCTGCGGCACCTGACGCAGCCATCTTGTCAGACACGGCATTTCTGAACGACTTGCGCCGCCAGATGATCAAATTTGCCACGCTGCAACTTTCCAACAGCCACGCTGCCGAGGACGCCGTGCAGGAGGCCCTGATGGGTGCGCTGAAAAATGCCAACTCGTTCGCCGGCAGGGCTGCCCTGAAAACCTGGGTTTTTGCCATTTTGCGCAACAAGATTGCCGACACCCTGCGCCAGAAAATGCGCACGGTCAATGCCAGCAGCTTGCTGCGGGAGGATGACGAGGGCGAGGATTTTTCAGAACTGTTTGACCACCGGGGCCATTGGCAGGCCGATGAAAAGCCGGCCACCTGGGGCAACCCGCAAAATGCCCTGCATCAAAACCAGTTCTGGAAAGTCTTCGAAACCTGCCTGGAAGGACTGCCCGGCAACCAGGCCCGGGTGTTCATGATGAAAGAATTTGTCGAGCTCGAAACCCATGAGATCTGCACGACGGTGGGCATCACGACCACCAATTTGAATGTGATGCTGCACCGATCGCGACTGCGCCTGCGCGAGTGTCTGGAGCACAACTGGTTCCTGAAGGGAGAACGCGCATGATGAACTGCCAGCAAGCCACACGGCTCATCTCCGAGTCTCAGGACCGCGCCCTGTCATTGTCCGAAAAGATGGCTTTGAAAATGCACGTCCTGATGTGCGCCGGCTGCAAGAATTTCAGCTTGCAAATCCCGTTTCTCAGCCAGGCCATGAAAGCCTATGCCAAGGGCTTGGACGAAGCGGAAAAAAAGTGAAGCGCTGATCAGTTTGCCAGGTAGCGCCGCGCGATCCAGTGGTCCAGCGACAGCTTACCGGGGCCGTGCACCATCAGGTACAGCAGCACGGCCGCCCAGGTGCCGTGGATGGGGTAGGCATCGGGGTAGACCAGCAACTGGATCGTCATCGTCATGCCCAGCAAGCCCAGCGCAGACAGTCGCGTAGCGATGCCGAGCAGGATCAGCACCGGGAAAACATGTTCGGCAAAGGCCGCCAGGGTGGCGGCAATTTCTGGTGGCACCAGCGGCAACCGGTATTCGTCCCTGAACAGGTCCACCACCGAATCCGACAAGCTCGGCCAGCCCAGGGTGAATTGGCCGCTGACGATGTCGATTTCAAAACCCTGCACTTTGGTCTGGCCCGACTTCCAGAACACCGCTGCGATGGAGAAGCGCGCGACGAAGGCCAGCAAGCTGTTGGGCAGTTGCTTGCAGAGGGTAATGAACCGTTGAATCAGCCCGGGCAGGAAACCTGCATCAGCCGCTGCCGTGGCGTTCAAGGTGTCAGTGCGTGTGTTCATGCTGCGTTTCTCCAGTGGTGATGTGGGTGATGAGCTGCCAGTGCAGCAGCATGGCCAGGGCCTGGCTTAAATCAAATTCGGCATCGCTGCTGGCGGCAGCTTCTGCGGCCTCAAGCAGGGTCCGACCGGTTTGCAGGGCGCTGACAAGCCGGGCGTCCCCGGGCTTGAGTTCGACCGTGTCGACATCAAGCCCGTGCCTGAACACCAGCGCCGCCTGCGCCTCGTCCGGGTCGACCGAAGTCAGGCACAGCGCACCCTGATGCGCCGCCCACAGCGAAACCACGGCGAAGGGCGATTCGATCAGCTGCACCGACGGATGCACATGCAGCCGCAATGACAGCAATTGCTCGGGGTCCGCCAGCGCCGCCTGCAG
>JBASJO010000051.1:0-2783 GCA_049655365.1 Rhodoferax sp.
AGCCAGGGCCGAGGCGGCACACCACCGTGGTGACATCGGGCGCCAATTGCGCCACCGCGATGATCTCGCCAGCAGTTTCGCGGGCCTTGCCAATGCGACCCAGCAGGGTATGCACCGCACCAAAAACGCCCGCACCCAGCAACACGGCCAGCAGCGCGCCCACCGGCTCGGTCCAGTAGTTACTCGGCGCGAGCAGTGCCGCATGAAGGGCCAACATCAGGTAGAGCACCGGCATGGCGCGGTGCAAAAAACGCCACGGCCGGTAAGGAAACTTCTTCCACAGCGTGATCACCAGCATCGCCAGCAGCGCATAAATGGCCCACTCGCCCATGTCTTCGGCCAGGTCGCGCAACACGTCGAGCAAGCCGGTCAACACGTCTTCGGGCATCCGGCCCTGGCGACCTATCAGGGCTTTGAGGATGTCGTCGGACATCTCGACCAGCCAGTGCAGCGCGGCAAAGCCGACCGCCAGAATGCCGGCCCATTTGTGGCTGCGGTAAATACGATCCATGCCACCCAATGGCGCTTCCAGCCATACCGGGCGGGTTGCCAACAACATCGCCAGCGACATCATGGCCACCGACAGCAGGCCGCTCAGGTGCAGCAGCTGCTGGCGCGCCAGCCACAGCGCGTGGACTTGGGAGTCCACTGGGGCCTGCGCGATGTCCCAGCCCCAGGCCAGGGCAAGCAGGGCGATCGGAATGGCAAGCAAGGTCTTCATGGTGATTTCCTCAAAAGCGGCAAGGATCAGTCCTCGTAATAGCCGCGTTCGGCACCGGCATGGCAGGCGGTGCAGTTGGCCTTGCTGCGCACCGTGCTTTGCGTCCACTCCGAGGCCCTCACTTCCCGGTGCTCCTTGACCCAGCGCGGCAGTTCGGTGATGCGCAGCGGCGCCTGGCTTGGTGCCACGTCGCGCAGCAGCTTGTTGCCGTAGCGCGTGCCGGCCTGGTCGGCGGCGTTGGCGGTGAGGTAGGCGGTGATTTTTTTGGCGGTGGCCGGATCCACGCTGGCATCGTCACCGAAATGGTTTGCCAGATCCGCCATCATGCGCATCCAGGAACGGGCCGGCAGCATGGACGGTGCAAAGGCCAGGTGGCAGCCGCCGCACTCTTCCTTGACCACGGCGTCCGCCACGGGCGCATAAAAGTGGCCGCCACCCGCCTGGGCACGACCTAGCACCAGGGCAGAAAAGCCGATGACGAGCAGGCTCAGGACGAGCGGACGGTAGGGGATGTTCATGACAAATTCCTTAAATTGACGGTGATAAAAATTACTGGCTGGCCATGAAACTCAACCAGTCGCCTTTTTCCCGGGCGCTGCATTCGCGGCCCATCACTTCGGTGCAGTTGCGCTTGAACCACTTCTCGACCTTGACCGGATCGATGTAACGGGTCGGCGACATCGACAACGCCACCGGCTCAATGGATTTGCCAGTCAGCGTTTGCCCTGGCACGCGGGTGTCGCGGCCATGGCAGTTGGCGCAAGTGGGGGTGTCGGGCTTGCCGCCGGTGAACGCCTGCAGGTAAAGAGCCTTGCCGCGACCGGCAGAAAAGCCTGAAAACGTCGGGTCGACCGCTTTGGCGGCGTTGGCATACTGCACCATCAGATCGTCCCGCGGGCCGGCAAAGCTGGTGTTGCTCAGGCTCAATGACAAGACGGCGGTGAGCAGGGAGAGGGTCAGGTTGGAGTGCATGGTCGCGTCCTTTTGCGGTGGGTATGGGAGCGACTATGCACACGCCCAACTGAACGCAAGGTGAATCAGTTGTTCATCCTGCGTTCAGCTTCAAAGGGTATAAAAGCGAACTTCACCGTGTCAGGTTCACCGGGACAAGTCGCCATGCAACACCAGAATGCCAAGCCATCAAGCCGACCTCAGGCGTCACGCCGGCCCTGGCGCGCACGCTTGGCTGTGCTGTGCGCGGCGACGCTCATGGGCATCAGCGGCATGGGCTGGGCCGACGCCGACCATGACCGTGCCCGGCAGGCGCTGGAAGCCGGGGAGGTGCTGCCGCTGGGCACCATCCTGGCGCGGCTGGAGCGCGATCACCCGGGCCAGGTGCTCGATGTGGAACTGGAGCATGAAAAACAGGACGGCGTGGCACGCTGGGTCTATGAGGTCAAGCTCTTGCGCAAGGGCGGCGCCCTGGTCAAACTGGAAGTCGACGCGCGCACGGGCGTGGTGATCAAGCGCAAGGTGAAGGACGAAGGGTATGGGCAAAAATAACCTCTCGAATGTCATTCGCGCGAAGTCGGGTTCCTTGCCAACCAACAAAACGCCAGCATGCGCCTCCTGATTGTCGAAGACGAACCCACCTTGCTGGCGCCGCTGGCCGAAGGCACGCGCGCTGCGGGTTACGCGGTGGACCTGGCCGACAACGGCCTGGACGCCCACTTCCTGGGCGACACCGAGCCTTACGACGCGGTGCTGCTGGACCTTGGCCTGCCCAGAATGGACGGTATTTCGGTACTGCGCCAATGGCGCGCGGCAGGGCGCAACATGCCGGTGCTGATTCTGACCGCGCGTGACGGCTGGCATGAAAAAGTGGCCGGCATCGACGCCGGTGCCGACGACTACCTCAGCAAACCCTTTCACATGGAAGAGCTGCTGGCGCGCCTGCGCGCCCTGATCCGCCGCGCCGGTGGCCATGCCAGCGCCGAGCTGGTGTGCGGTCCCTTGAGCCTGGACACCCGCCACAGCCGCGCCGTGGTGGCGGGCCAGGCGCTGAGCCTGACCAGCCACGAATACCGCGTGTTGGCCTACCTGATGCATCACCGCCACAAGG
>JBASJO010000052.1:0-5286 GCA_049655365.1 Rhodoferax sp.
GATTGTTCACAGTCATTCAACTTTTGACACACAAGGGATCAACACGGGCGATCACGCGTCCAGCGGGAATTGGGTACAACCCAGGCGCGCCGAAATGTCGCGGCTTGCGTCGCGCAGCATGGCGATCACTTCCTGGGCCCGCGCCGGGTCATAGCGAAAGATCGGGAAAGAAATGCTCATGCCGGCCACCGGCCGATTCAGCCGGTCAAAAATCGGCACACCAACACAACGCACGTGGTCTTCAAACTCTTCCCGATCTTCGCCAAAACCTTGCGCTTTCACCAGCCGCAGTTCTTGTTCGTAGGCCTGCCGGTCGACAATGGTGGAGTCGCGAAAGCGTTTGAACTCTGCTCCCTGCAAAACGTGGTCCCGGCGCTCAGGGCTCTCCCACGCCATCAGCACTTTGCCAATCGCCGTGCAATGCAGGGGAGCGCGGCGTCCGATTCTGGAGTACATGCCCAGGGCGTGGCTGGAGTCGACCTTGTGCAGGTAAATGATTTCGCTGTCGATCAGGGTACCCAGATGCACGGTTTCGCCGGTTTTGTCGGCCAGCGCTTGCATGTGGTTTTTGGCCAGGTCCACCAGCTCCGGGTATTGCAAGGCCTTGGTCCCCAGCTCGTAGATCTTCATGGTCAGGGCGTAACGCTCACTGTCGGGCTCCTGGCGCACATAGCCGAGCGTGATCATGGTTTGCAGAAAGCGGTAGACCGTGGCCTTGGGCATGGCCAGGCGCACCGACAGATCCGAGATGCCGGACTCGCTGCGGTCGGCCAGGGCTTGCAGCAAGCCAAACGTTTTTAAAACAGCGGCAACCGATTCGGGTTGTTTGCCGGCTAAGGAGTCATCATCCATTTTTTCCTCAATCCCTGAAAACAGGCTAGCGCGCCAGCCAGCCACCGTCCACGGCCAGGGTATGACCATGGACATAGTTGGAGGCTGAAGATGCGAGAAAAATAACGGGGCCGGCCATGTCGTCGGGCACGCCCCAGCGGTTGGCTGGAATGCGCGCCAGAATCGCAGCGTTGCGGTCGGCGTCGGCCTGCAGGGCCGCGGTGTTGTCGGTGGCCATGTAGCCGGGCGCAATCGCGTTGACATTGATGCCACGCGTGGCCCACTCGTTGGCCAGCGCACGGGTAATGCCGAGGATGCCGCTTTTTGACGCCGTGTAGGACGGCACCCGTATGCCGCCCTGAAAAGACAACATGGAGGCGATGTTGATGATCTTGCCGCCACCACCTTGGGCGATGAATTGCCGTGCCACCGCCTGGCTCAGGAAGAACACGTTCTTCAGGTTCAGGTTGATCACGTCGTCCCAGTCTTTTTCACTGAAATCAATGGCGTCAGTGCGGCGGATGGTGCCCGCGTTGTTGACCAGAATGTCGATCCTGCCGGTGAGCGCCAAAGATTGTTCGACCAGCGCGTTCAGGCCAGGGGTTTCTGCCAGGTTGGCGCGCAGGTCCAGAAAGCGTCGCCCCAGGGATTCAACAATGCCGCGGGTCTGCTCCGGTGCACTGCTGTTGATGCCCACGATGTCGGCGCCAGCCTGGGCCAGGGCGATGGCCATGCCTTGACCCAGCCCCTTGTTGCAGCCGGTGACGATGGCGGTGCGCCCCTCAAGTTGAAAGTTGTCAAGTACCATGGTGTGTCCGTGGTTCAGCGCAAGGTGGTCATGGGCACATGGTCCATGTCCTTGAACACCTGGTTTTCGCCAACCATCCCCCAGATGAAGGTGTAGGCCTGGGTGCCCACACCACTGTGGATGGACCAGCTCGGGTTGATCACCGCCTGCTCGTTGCGCACCACGATGTGCCGCGTCTGGGTCGGCTCGCCCATCATGTGAAATACCGTGGCATCGGCGGCCATGTCAAAGTAAAAATAGACCTCCATGCGGCGGTCATGGGTGTGGCAGGGCATGGTGTTCCACATGTTGCCGGGCTCCAGTTGCGTCATGCCCATCGACAGCTGGCACGTCGGCAGCACATCGGGCACCAAGAACTTGTAAATGGTGCGCCGGTTGCTTGTGGCGGGTGAACCCAGGGTTTCCGGCGAGGCCTGCGCCAGCGTCACCTTGCGGTGCGGGTAAGCGGTGTGCGCCGGGGCGCAGTTGAAATACAGCTTGGCGGGTTGCCCGGCGTTGACGCTGAAAAACTCCAGCGCACGTGCACCCTGGCCAATGTAGAGCGCTTCGCGCGATTCAATCTCAAATGTCTCGCCATCCACCACCACGCGGGCCGCGCCGCCAATGTTGATCAGGCCGAGTTCGCGCCGCTGTAAAAAGAAGTCGGTGCCGGTGTGGCGCCCGAGGTCGGCCGAGAACGACACCCCGCCTGCGACCGGCATGATGCCGCCGACGATGATGCGGTCGATCTGGCTGTAGGTCAGCGTGACCTGGTCGCTCTGGAACAGGTCCTGCACCAGAAAATGCCGGCGCAAGCCCTCGGTGTCGAGGCTGCGCATGTGCTCGCTGTGAATCGGCTGACGAATTTCCATGATGACTCCAGGCTTCGTTGATCGTCGAAAAGTAGGGGCAGGCAGTTTGGAATGCCGACTTTTACTTAATGAAACAACAGTTCAAAAAAAATTCTTGCTGCTATAGTAGCATCAAAAAAACGGTAAACATCGCTGCAGACGCGTGACAAATTTCCACATTTCCAGACTCAAAAGGTGAATCCATGCGCTACTTTGAAGGCACAGCAACCCCCTGGACCGACCTGGGCAATGGCCTGCGGCGCAAGATCATCGGCCACACGCCGCAACTCATGTCGGTGTTGATGCAGTTTGACAAGGGCGCGGTCGGCACGCCCCATGCGCACGACGTGCATGACCAGATTGCCTACGTGGTGGCTGGTTCTTTCGAGGCCACCGTGAATGGTGAAACCCGTGTGCTGCGCGCGGGAGATGCGTTCATTGCGCCGCACCACACGAGCCACGGCGTGCTGGCACTGGAGCAGGACAGCCTGTTGCTGGACCAGTTCTCGCCGCGCCGCGACGACTACCTGCCGCCGGACGCTCAGACTTGATCGGTCGCTCATTTCAGCAGCAAGTTGGGCAGCCACATGGAGATCGCGGGGATGTAGGTCACCGCCATCAGTACCGCAAACAGCGCGATAAAGAACGGGTACAAGGCCTTCACCACCGTCTCGATGGGCAACTTGGCCACCGCCGCACCGACAAACAGCACCCCGCCCACCGGCGGCGTGATCAGGCCCATGGCCAAGTTCAGCATCATGATCATGCCGAAGTGCACCGGGTCCACGCCCAGCGTGGTGACGATGGGCAACAAAATTGGCGTCATGATCAGAATCAGTGGCGCCATGTCCATCAGCGTGCCCAGCAGCAACAGCAGCACGTTGATCATCAGTAAAATCACGTACTTGTCGCTCGAGACGCTGGTGAACAGCCCGGTGATCTGCTGCGGAATCTGCATCAGGGTCATGATGTAACCAAAACTGGCGGCAAAACCGATCAGGATCATCACGATCGCCAGGGTCTTGACGGTGCGGTGCACCAGCTTGGGCAACTCGCGCCACTTGTAGTCACGGTAGACAAACATGGTGACCGAAAACGCCCAGAGCACGGCCACGGCGGCAGACTCGGTGGCGGTAAACACGCCACTCAAAATGCCACCCAGGATGATGAAGATGGTCATCAGGCCCCACAGCGCATCGACCACAATCTTCAAAGCCTCTTTCATCGGGATGGCTCGACCTTTTGGAAAGTCTTTCTTTTTGGCAATGAACAGGCACATGACGGCCAGCGTCAGTCCGAGCAACAAGCCGGGCAGCACACCCGCGAGGAACAGCGCAGCGATCGACACCGAGCCGCCGGCCGCCAGCGAGTAAATCACCGCGTTGTGGCTGGGCGGAATCAAAATCGCCTGCACCGAGCCGCTGATGGTGACCGCCGTGGCAAAAGAGCGGGGATAGCCCTTTTTCTCCATCTCCGGGATCAGCACCGAGCCAATCGACGCCGTGTCGGCCATTGATGAGCCCGAAATGGCACCAAAAAAGGTCGACGCCAGGATGTTCACAATCGACAGCCCGCCACGCACAAAGCCCACCAGCACCTCGGCAAACGCCACCAGCCGGTGCGCCATGCCGCCTTCGGCCATGATGGCACCCGCCAGCACAAAAAATGGAATCGCCAACAGCGAGAACTTGTTCACGCCACCGGCAATGGCGATCATGATGGCATCGGGCGGAATGTCGATCCACCAGCCACCAATCAGCGCCGACAGGCCCATGGCATAGGCCACCGGCATGCCCATCAGGATCAACAGCATGAACGAGCCGAGTAATACAAAAGCGTCCATCAGACCACCTCTTCTTTCTTTTCGTGATCAAACGTCACCACGGCACGCTTGCTCTGCTCACCAAAAAACATGTGTTCCAGTACAAAAATCAGGGTAGTCAAACCGCCCAGGGGTACGGGTAAATAGGTCACGCCGACCGGCATCCAGGGCAGTTGCCCGATGACCTGGTTCATGGTCTCCATGCACAGCTTGGCGCCATAGACCAGGGTGAACAGGGCCACGATGAGCATCAGCACGTCAATCACGCTGGCCAGCGGGCCTTGCAGCTTTTTCGGCAAACGCTCGGTCACCATGGCGACCGCGATGTGGGACCGGGCGCGGTAGGCCGCCGAGGCACCAAAAAAAGTGAACACCACCATCAGCATCACGGCCACAGGTTCGGGCCAGGGCGAACCGGTGCCCAGTACATAGCGGGTAAAAATGCCCCAGGGGACGATCAGCGACATGATCAGCACCGAAATACCTGAGGTCCAGATGCAGGTCAGATAGACGAGGTCGTTGAATTGCAGTATTTTGTTTTTCATGGCAATGCCTGGCGGTGTTCACCAGGCCCGCTGCGGCTGCTGCGGGCCTGGCTGGGACAACGATTTATTTGACGTCGCCGATGCGTTTCATCAGGTCAGCAAACTTGGCGCCGTATTTGGCACGCACCGGGGCAGTGGCGTCAAAAAACAGTTTTTGGTCGACCGGCACAAACTCGATACCAGCGGCTTTGAGCTTGGCAGAATAGTCAGCCACACTCTTGTCCCACAGGCCGCGTTGGTCCATTTGGGCTTCGCGCGCCACTTTTTTCACCAGGGCTTTGTCAGCATCTGACAGCTTGTCCCAGGTCACCTTGGACATCACCAGAATTTCCGGAATGATCAGGTGGTTGGTCTGGGCGTAGAACTTGGTGCCGGCGGTGTAGTGGTTGGAGGTGTAGAGGCTCGGCGGGTTGTTTTCCGCGCCGTCGATCACACCGGTCTGCAAGGCAC
>JBASJO010000053.1:0-1816 GCA_049655365.1 Rhodoferax sp.
TTGCAGGCGCTTTTTAAAGGTGTGCCTTACATGGAGGCGCTCTTTTCCGGGCCGCCGGTGGGTATCGGTCTGCTGTCTGCTGGCATTATTCTGGCCATCATGATCATTCCCTTTATCGCTGCCGTGATGCGTGATGTGTTCGAAGTGACACCTACCTTGCTCAAGGAATCCGCTTACGGCCTGGGTGCTACCACCTGGGAGGTGGTGTCCACGGTGGTGCTGCCCTACACCAAGGCGGGCGTCATTGGCGGCATCATGCTGGGGCTGGGGCGCGCCATTGGTGAGACCATGGCGGTCACCTTCGTGATCGGCAATTTCAACCAGCTCGATTCGCTCAGCTTGTTTCAGGCGGCCAACAGCATTACATCGGCCTTGGCCAACGAGTTTGCCGAGGCTGGCGAAGGTTTGCACCAAGCCTCCCTGATGTACCTTGGTTTGGTGTTGTTTTTTATTACCTTTGTGGTGTTGACGCTGTCAAAGCTGTTACTCAGCCAGCTCAAGAAAGGTGAAGGAACCAAAACATGAGTTCAATTAATTCTTCACACAATCCTACGGCACTGCTTCAGGCGCGCCAGCAGCGCTTTAGTTCTCGCAAGAGAATCAATCAGCTGGCCCTGGTGTTGTCATTGCTGGCCATGGCATTTGGACTTTTTTGGCTGTTCTGGATTCTGTTTGAAACCGTTACGCTGGGCGTGGTTGGCTTGAGCACGGCAGTATTTACCCAAATGACGCCAGCACCCAACGACGTCGGTGGTTTGGCCAATGCCATCTATGGCTCGTTTTTGATGGTGTGTCTGGCTACTTTTGTCGGCACGCCCGTGGGTGTGATGGCCGGTATTTTTTTGGCCGAGTTTGAGCCCAAGAGCGGTTTGGCATCGGTGACCCGGTTTGTTAATGACATCCTGTTGTCGGCGCCGTCCATTGTGATCGGCCTGTTTGTGTATGCGGTGATCGTGACCCAGTTCAAAACATTTTCTGGCTATGCCGGTATTGCAGCACTGACCCTGATTGTGATCCCGGTCGTGATTCGCACCACCGAGAACATGTTGCAACTGGTGCCACCCGGCCTGCGCGAGGCTGCTTATGCCCTGGGTGCGCCCAAGTGGAAAGTGATTATGAGCATCACCATGCGCGCTGCCCGTGCCGGCGTGGTGACGGGCATTTTGTTGGCGGTGGCTCGCATTGCAGGTGAAACGGCGCCACTGCTGTTCACTGCCTTGAGCAACCAGTTCTGGACCTCCAATTTGGGCGAGCCCATGGCCAGCTTGCCAGTGACCATCTTTAAATTCGCCATGAGCCCTTACGAGAACTGGCAACAGCTGGCGTGGGTCGGGGTGTTTTTGATCACGCTGGCGGTGTTGGCCCTCAACATACTTGCGCGGATACTGACTCGCGCCAAACTGTGATAGCCCTCCATTCAATTTAATCGATTGTTAAAAATGACTGCAACCACCATCGAACAACTGACAAAGCCGAAGTTGACGGTTAACAAGCTTGATTTCTTTTACGGAAAGTTTCATGCGCTCAAGAACATCAATCTTGAGATTCCCGAGAACAAGGTCACGGCTTTCATTGGTCCGTCGGGCTGCGGCAAGTCCACCTTGCTGCGCGTCTTTAACCGCATGTTCGAGTTGTACCCTGAGCAGCGCGCTGAGGGCGAGGTGATTCTGGACGGTGAAAATCTGTTGACCAGCAAGCAGGACGTGGCGCTGTTGCGCGCCAAGGTCGGCATGGTGTTTCAAAAGCCCACCCCGTTTCCGATGTCCATTTTTGACAACATTGCCTTCGGTGTGAAGTTGTTCGAGTCGCTCAATGC
>JBASJO010000054.1:0-3384 GCA_049655365.1 Rhodoferax sp.
GGGTTGCTGCGCCAGGACAGCTGGGGTGCACGCAGACGGGCCTCGATTTGCAGGCCGCGGCCCTGCTGCTGCCAGCCACCCTGCCAGGAGCCGTCGAGCTGGGCCGCGCCGCGCAGATTGAGGCCCTGCAACGCGTCGTCCACCACGGGCCAGCGCTTGAGCCATTGGCTGGTCAGGCTGACATCTGTGACCTTGACGGCCAATGTGCCCTGGCCGACCTGGCTCGCCAGATGGCCGTCCAAGCTGCCCTGCAAGCCGGGCAGCTTGAAAGCCAGTTTGCCTTGCGCAGCCTGGGTGTTCAGGTGGTAGGCCAGACTGCCTTCCAGGTGCGCTTCCTGCGCGTCGATGCTCAGGGCGCTTAAGGTCAACTGCGGTGATGCCCAGAGGCCTTGAGCTTGCAGACCTTGCAGGCGCAGGGTGTCCAGGCTGGTCGGCGCGGGCCTGGCTTTGCCCTGCGCCGGCGCCGCCGCCAGCCGGACCTCAAAGGCGATGCCTGCGGGGCTTTGCCGTGCTTGCAGCTTGCCGCTCAGGGCGCTGCTGGCCAGGCGGGTGTCGATGGCGCCGGGGTTGATCTGGTGCAGGCTGGCATCGCCCCGCCACTGCCCGTCTGTCAAGTCGCCTGAGCCGGTCACGTTGCCGCCAGCCGCTTTGGCTTGCAGTGACTGCAAGGTCCATTGCGCCTGGTCGTAGCGCAGATCGGCCTGCAAGCCGTTGAGCGGCAGGCGCTGCTGGTTCCACGGGCCGGGGCGGGCGTTGGCCAGCGTGAGCCGGCCCTGCCAGGCCTGGCCGTCCGGTGTCACGCTGGCTTCACCGCTGAGTTGGGTTTTCGGTGCTTGTGGCCACAGCGCAGCCAGATCCAGGCCGCGCCATTGGGCCTGGCCCCGGACGACGGGCTGGACATGCCAGGGGGCAAGCTGGGCCGACACCTCGGCTTGCATCGCCTCGGACGGCTTTGGCTGCACTGCCGTGCCCGCCGTGGCGACCGGCTTCAGGCTGGCTTGCAGGGCCAGCACGGCATCGGGTCCGGCCAGTTGCCCCGTGAGTTGGGCCGTGGCCGCCACCGTCAAGGGCTGTTGGCTGGAGGGCAGGGTGGTCTGCACCAGACCCTGGGCTTGCAGTGCCAGCGCCATGGGCGCCATGGCCTGCAGCTGGCCGCTGAGCTGGTAAGACCCGGACGCGACCCGGCCGTGGCACTGTTCCAGCGCGTGGGCCTGACCGTCATAGTGGTAGATGCCACTGAGCTCGGTGGCTTGCAGCGTGGTGGCGCCGGTCCAGCTGAGGCTGGCCACCTTGAACGGCACCTCCAGTGTGATCGGCAGGCGCAAGTCGCTCGGCGGTGTGAGCGGCGGGGAGTCGGCACGGTTGCCTTGGTCAACGATGGTGAGGGACGCCACGCTCAGCTCGCCCAGCCGCACCTGTTTGTTGAACAGGGGGGCCAGCGTCCAGGCCACGCCAATGTCTTGCGCTTCCACCGTCAGGTCCCCCTGCTGCCAGCGCAACC
Organism: Rhodoferax sp.; assembly: GCA_049655365.1. Taxonomy (GTDB): domain Bacteria; phylum Pseudomonadota; class Gammaproteobacteria; order Burkholderiales; family Burkholderiaceae_C; genus Rhodoferax. The sequence continues at coordinate 1,502 of JBASJO010000054.1, forward strand.
AGCCAATGTGTCCGCCGGCACGCAGCGAGCCTCGGACGTCTTTGGCCTCCAGCGTTTGCCCGGCCGGCAAAAAACGCTGCAGCCGCGTCAGCAGGGTCGCCAGCGAGCTGTCGCTGGCGCTCCACAGCCACAGCGCTGCTGCGAGCGCCAACACGCCGACCAGCGTGGCGGCCAGCAGTTTCAGGCTCAGGCGCAGGGCGTTCATCAGAAAGTAAAACCCAGGTTCATGTGCAAGCGCAAGCGCCGCGCGTCAACACCGTAAGCCAGGTCAAGCTGCAGCGGTCCGACCGGGCTGTTCCAGCGCGCACCCACGCCCACGCCGACCTTGGCCTTGAGCTCGGAGGGCTTGTTGGCCACGGCGCCGGCATCGATGAACACCGTGCTTTCCCAGGCACTGATTCGGCCATTGATACGGAGCGGGCGTTGCCACTCCACGCTGCCGGTGCTCAGGTAGCGTCCGGCCGTGGTGCTGCCGTCGGCCAGCGTGACGCCGATGTCGTTCAAGCCATAGCCGCGCACGCTGTTGTCGCCGCCGGCCAAAAACAACTGGGTGCTGGGCAGGCGGGCGCTGTCTTTGGCGATGACGGCGCCAGCCGAGGCGCGCATGGCCAGGCGGCTGGTGCCGGCCCGACTGCTGACAGCCTGCCCCAGTCCTAGAAAGCCCTGCCAGCGGGTCAGCAGCCGGGTGTAGGCCTGGCGCTCGGGGCCCAGTGTGGTGCCGCCACCCAGCTCGGCGCCCCAGCCCCAGCCGGCAGACGGAAACGGCAGGCTGTCGTAATAGCGCACGGCAAAGGCGTAATTGGCGCTGATGGACTGGGCGATGACCGGCTGGGTGGTGTCGGTGTCGACCGATTCGGCACGGTCGTACTGCACATACAGGTTGCGGTCGATGCGCTCATGGCTTTGCTTGCGGCCAGCGCGCAATTGCTGGCTGCTGACATCCAGCGTGCCCAGTCGCTGGTTTTGCAGCAGCCCGGAGACTGCCCAGCGCCAGTTGGACGGATCAGGGGGTGATGTCAGCTCGCTGCCAATGGCGCGGGTTTCACGGTCCAGCAGCAGCTTGCTCACGGCACGCCAGCCGATGCCGGGCACCTTGTGATGGGTGTGCTCGGCCGACAAGCGTGGCCCGCTGTCGGTGCTGGCGCCAACGCCCAGCACCAGTTTTTGCAGTCGGGCTTCGCGCAGTTTCAGTTGCACCGTGGCCGCCGTCGGGTCAGCCTGGGTGTCCAGCGTGATGAAGGCCGAGTCAAAGTAGCCGCTGTCGGTCAGGCGCTGCTGGGCCGCCACCAGGTCGGCCTGGCTGTAGGGGCTGCCCGGGCTCAGTCGCGCCAGGCGTTGCACCAGGGCCCGGTCGTAGCGCTGCAAGCCATCCACTTCCAGTTCGCCCAGGCGGTAGGCCGAGCCTGAGTCCAGGGTGAGCTGCAAGTGCGCCTCTGCGGTGTCCGGGTCAATGTCCGCCAGCGAAGTGCTGATGCGCCCGGCTGGAAAGCGCAGCGTGGTGAGCTGGCGCAGCGCCTGCTGTTTGGCGGCATCCCAGGCGTTCTGGGTGAAGCGGTTGCCAGTGGGCAGCGACCAGCTGGCCTGGATCTGTTGGCGCTGGGCCGCAGCCAGCACGTCGTCGGCGATGGCACCGGTGAATTGAATCGTCACCTGTTGGATGCGCGTCGCCGCGCCCGGTGTGACCGTGAGGGTCACCAGCGCCGGGCCGCCCGGCACCGGCTGGTGCGCCAGGGTGATCACTGGCGAAAAATAGCCCAGCGTGCCCACCAGCCGGCGCGCGTCCTCCTCGGCTTGGCGTAGCAGCCGTTCCAGTTCGTCGTCGCTCAGGTCGGTGAGCTCACGGTAGCGCTGCAGTTCCAGGTGGCGTGTCAGCAGGTCCTTGA
>JBASJO010000055.1:0-2306 GCA_049655365.1 Rhodoferax sp.
TTTGCATGGACGCCGACATGAGCGCTTTGGCCAAGGCCGAGCAAGAGTTGCGCATTGCGGCCACCGCCTTTGATTCACAACAAGGCATGCTGATCACCGACCGCCTGGGGGTGATACTTCGTGTCAATTCCTCATTCACCCTGACCACGGGCTACACCGAGGCCGAAGCGGTGGGCCAGTCGCCCAGGCTGCTGAGTTCGGATCGGCATCCAGCAGAGTTCTGGGCTGCGATGTGGCAGTCCCTGCACACCGTGGGGTCGTGGCAGGCGGAAGTCTGGAACAAGCGAAAAAACGGTGAAATTTATGCTGACTGGGTCATCATCAATGCCGTGCGCGATGTTCAAGGGGAAGTCACGCATTTCGTCGGCACGCTGACCGACATCAGCCAGCGCAAGGAGGCCGAGGGCAAGATCATCCGGCTCGCGTTCTTTGACCCGCTGACCAATCTGCCCAACCGTCGCCTGATGCAGGACCGCCTCCACCAGGCCATTTCGGCCAGCCAGCGTAACGAGAGTTGCGGCGCGCTCCTTTGCCTGGACCTCGACAATTTCAAACTGCTCAATGACAGTGTCGGCCACGACGTCGGTGACCTGTTGTTACAGAAGATCGCACAGCGCTTGACAGAAAATATCCGCGACTGCGACACCGCCGCGCGCTTCGGCGGCGATACCTTTTTGGTCATGCTGGAAGATCTGGGCGCTGACCCGGTGCTGGCGGCGGCCAAGGCCGAGTTGATCGCCCAAAAACTGCTGGACCTGCTGCGCCAGCCCCACCCCCTGCCGGACCAGACCTACCAGGGCAGCGTCAGCATGGGCATCACGCTGTTTGGTGCGCCAGAGGACGGTGCCGATACCTTGATCCAGCGCGTTGAGCTGGCCATGTACCAGGCCAAGGCCGCAGGGCGCAACACCTTGCGCTTTTTCGATCCGCAAATGCAGGCGGTGGTCAGCGCCCGGGCCGCGCTGGAGCTCAGCCTGCGCGGCGCTCTTGGCCAGAACCAGTTCCTGTTGTACTACCAGGCGCAGGTTGACCAGGACGGCCACGTCATCGGCGTGGAAGCGTTGCTGCGCTGGCAGGACCCGCGGCGGGGCCTGGTGCCGCCCGCAGAATTCATTCCGTTGGCGGAAGAAACCGGCCTGATCCTGCCCCTGGGCTTGTGGGTGCTGGACACCGCCTGCCAGCAACTGGTGCTGTGGGCCGACCGGGCCGAGCTGGCGCACCTGACCGTGGCCGTGAACGTCAGCGCACTGCAGTTCCAACAGAGCGACTTTGCCGAGCAGGTGCTGGCGGTGTTGGCGCGCACCGGCGCCAGGGCGGACCGGCTCAAGCTCGAACTCACCGAGAGCCTGTTGGTCAGCAACGTCGAGGATGTGGTCGCCAAGATGAAAGTGCTCAAGGCGAGTGGTGTGGGCTTTTCACTCGACGACTTCGGCACGGGTTATTCGTCACTGTCCTGCCTCAAGCGCCTGCCGCTGGACCAGCTCAAGATTGACCAGGGCTTTGTGCGCAACCTTCTGGTGGACGCCGACGATGCCGCCATTGCCAAAATGATCATCGCGCTGGCCGACAGCCTGGGTCTGGAAGTGATTGCCGAGGGGGTCGAGTCCGCGGCGCAACTGGAGTACCTGGCCGGTTTGGGGTGTCGCCGTTTCCAGGGCTATCTGTTCAGCCAGGCCCTGCCGGTCCAGTCATTCGAGGCTTTTGTGAGCAGCCTTTAAACTGCAGCTTGTAGCCAAAATCAATCTGGAGTTCTTATGCCTCACCGTACCGCCACCCTGTTTGATCCCGTGCATGCCGGGGACTTGGTGCTGGCCAACCGCATCGTGATGGCCCCGCTGACGCGTAACCGCGCCCCTGACGCCACCCCCAACGCCCTCATGGTCCAGTATTACACCCAGCGCGCCAGCGCCGGGCTCATCATCACCGAGGCCACCGCCATCAGCCAGCAAGGCCAGGGCTACGCCGACGTGCCCGGTTTGTATGCCGAGGAACAGGTCGAGGCCTGGAAAGACGTGACGCGCAGCGTGCACGCCGCCGGCGGCAAAATCGTCTGTCAGCTCTGGCATGTGGGCCGTGTCTCGCACACCAGCCTGCAGCCTCACGGTGGTGCGCCAGTGGCACCCTCGGCCATCACCGCCAACACCAAAACCGTGCTGCTCAAGGACGGGGTACCGGTCTTTGTCGACACCTCGGCGCCGCGTGCGCTGCAAGCTTACGAACTGCCCGACATCGTGCACACCTACGTGGCGGCTGCACGCAACGCGGTGCAGACGGCCGGCTTTGACGGCGTCGAGCTCCATGCTGCC
>JBASJO010000056.1:0-2866 GCA_049655365.1 Rhodoferax sp.
GCCCAGTCGGTCGAGCCAATCCACCACCGGCGTCAGCGCGTAAGCCAGAATGGCGGCCACCACAAACGGCGTCAAAACCGGGGCCAGCAGCCAAAGCGCGGCCAGCGTGCCCAGCAGCAGCGCCAGCCAAGCAGCAGCTCTTTTTTGAGTGGAAGTAAATTGCATTGAAATGGCCAACGGGCCAACCCCTTAAAATCAGGCCAAATTCTATCGGGCTTACGGCTCGCCGCCTGCGCCTTCCTTTTGCCTTACCTGCCCACTGTTATGACCCAGTCCACCACCCCTCTTTCCTACAAAGCCGCTGGCGTTGACATCGACGCGGGTGACGCGCTAGTGGAACGCATCAAGCCACTTGCCAAAAAAACCATGCGCGAAGGCGTGCTGGCCGGTATTGGCGGTTTTGGCGCACTGTTTGAAGTACCCAAGCGCTACCAGGAGCCCGTGCTGGTGAGCGGCACTGACGGCGTGGGCACAAAGCTCAAGCTGGCGTTTGAGTGGAACATGCACGACACCGTGGGCATCGACCTGGTGGCCATGAGCGTCAACGACGTGCTGGTGCAAGGAGCAGAACCCTTGTTTTTTCTCGACTATTTTGCCTGCGGCAAGCTCGACGTCGACATCGCCGCCGCCGTGGTGGGCGGCATCGCCAAGGGCTGCGAGCTCTCGGGCTGCGCCCTGATCGGCGGCGAAACCGCTGAAATGCCCGGCATGTACCCGGCCGGCGAATACGACCTGGCCGGTTTTGCCGTCGGCGCGGTCGAAAAGTCCAAAATCCTGACCGGCGCCGATGTGAAGCCCGGCGATGTGGTGCTGGGCCTGGCCTCCAGCGGTGTGCATTCCAACGGTTTCAGCTTGGTGCGCAAATGCATCGAGCGCTCAGAAAGTGCCGGCACCGTGCCAGTGACCTTGGATGGCAAACCCTTCAAGCAGGCGCTGATGGAGCCCACCCGCCTTTATGTCAAGAACGTGCTGGCCGCGCTGGCCGCGCACCCGATCAAGGCGCTGGCCCACATCACCGGTGGCGGCTTGCTGGAAAACATCCCGCGCGTGCTGCCCGAGGGTATGGCCGCCCATCTGGTCAAGGGCAGCTGGCCGCAAACCCAACTGTTTGCCTGGCTACAAGCCACGGCCGGCATCGACGACATCGAGATGAATCGCACCTTCAACAACGGCATCGGCATGGTGGTTGTCATTGACGCCGCCAATGCCGCCGCCTGCGCCGCTACGCTGCGCGCTGCCGGTGAAACCGTGTATGAAATTGGCGTGATAGCCGCCCGTGGCGACAGCACCGCCGTGCTGGTGCGCTGACTCCAGAGTCATGAACCGGAATCGTCATCGTGAGCGAAGCGCGGCGATCCATGAACAGATTCCGTCATTGCAATACGCAAGTGAAGCAATCCATGACTTCCGACTGCATGGACTGCCACGCTAGGCTCGCGGTGACCGGACCCCGTTCAAGCAATGACGACCGGGTTGGGGTAGAGGCTTAACCATGCCCCCACAACCGCAGCCCTTGCGCAAACTGCCCGCCGGCATCTGGGCGCTGGGCTTTGTCAGCCTGCTCATGGATGTGTCGAGCGAGCTCATTCACAGCCTGCTGCCGGTGTTCATGGCCACCACGCTCGGCATCAGCATTTTTGTCATCGGGCTGATCGAAGGCGCGGCCGAGGCCACGGCGCTCATCGTCAAGGTGTTCTCCGGCGCCTTGAGCGACTACTGGGGCAAGCGCAAACCACTCGCCGTGCTGGGCTACGGCCTGGGCGCCTTAAGCAAGCCGCTGTTTGCGCTGGCCACCTCCAGCGGCTGGATCATCACCGCACGGCTGGCGGACCGGGTCGGCAAAGGCATTCGCGGTGCGCCGCGTGACGCGCTGGTGGCCGACATCGCGCCGCCCGAACTGCGCGGCGCCGCCTTTGGCCTGCGCCAGTCGCTCGACACTGTGGGGGCTTTTTTGGGGCCGATGCTGGCCATCGGTTTCATGCTGCTATGGCAGGACGACTTTCGCGCCGTGTTCTGGGTGGCCAGCGTGCCGGCTGTGCTGTGCGTGGCGCTGCTGGTGTGGGGCGTGCGGGAGCCCGACCGCCCGGTGCAGCACAAGCGCGTCAACCCAATCAGTCGCGCCAACCTGGCCCGCTTGAGCCCGGCCTACTGGTGGGTGGTGGGTGTGGGCGCGGTGTTCACGCTGGCACGGTTCAGCGAAGCCTTTCTGGTGCTGCGGGCGCAGCAAGGCGGACTGGCGCTGGCCTGGACACCGGTGGTGCTGATCAGCATGAACATCGTCTATGCCGCCTGCGCCTACCCGTTTGGCAAGCTGGCCGACAAGATGCGCCACACCGGGCTGCTGGGCTGGGGGCTGCTGCTGTTGATCGCCGCCGACGTGCTGTTGGCCACCAGCAACAGCGGCTGGGTGTTTTGGCTGGGCGTGGCGTTATGGGGCTTGCACATGGCCACGACGCAAGGCCTGCTGGCCGCCATGGTGGCCGACACCGCCCCCGCCGATTTACGCGGCACCGCCTATGGCTTTTTCAACCTGCTCAGCGGCGTGGCCATGCTGATTGCCAGCGGGCTGGCGGGCTGGCTGTGGCAATCATTCGGGGCCTCGTTCACCTTCATGGCTGGCATTGGCTTTGCGGCGCTCGCGCTGGGCTTGCTGGCGCTTCAACCGCGCGGTTTGCCGGGCTGAGTCAAGTCGCAGAGGTGGATTTGCGGGCCAGGTTCGATGGCTTTTCATACAGCCGCCCAGCCGCGAATTTGTGCAAAACACTTGCGATAAAAGTCTGGTACGGAATGCCCTCTTCCATGGCACGCGCCTGAATATCCATCAAATCCGGCGACGAAAGCCGGATGTTGATGCGCTTGTCCTTGA
>JBASJO010000057.1:0-5783 GCA_049655365.1 Rhodoferax sp.
GCCAGCGGCGTCGGCATGTACGAGATGTTCAACGCGCAAATCGGCCACCTGCAGGCCAAGCTCAAGAACGTGCCGCAAACCAAATATGTTGCCGTGCTGCTCGATGCCCAGTTGGCGCCCGGCGTGCTGGTGACCTTTGACCCGCAAGACGGCGTTTTGCAGTTGCAGCGCCTGACCGACATCAAGGAAGGGCAAAACGACAGCATGCAGTTGTGGGACATCAGCACCCCAGCTAAACCCAAGTCGCTCGGCGTGCTGACACCCAAACTCAAAACTGCCCAGTTGCCAGCCACCGAAAAAACCCTGGCAGCCATCACACAACTGGCGATCAGCGTCGAAAACCGCGGCGGTGCCGAGCCAGGCGCGCAACCGCTGCAACCCTACCTGTACCGCGGCGCGCTGATCCTGAAGGCGTTTTAACCGAACCGTCCAGCCGCGAGCGCCTCTTGGCGCACGCCCAAGGCCGCCATGGCGGGCGGCACCGGCAGACCACGCAGCAGGGCCACAGCCAGCGCGCCCATGGCGGGCGCGGTCTGAATGCCATAGCCGCCCTGCCCTGCCAGCCAGAAGAAACCCGGTGCATCGGGCGCAAAACCGACCACCGGGGTTTTGTCGGCCACAAACGAGCGCAAGCCCGCCCATTTGCGCCGCACCTGCCGCACCTGCAAGCTGGTGGCGGTCTCCAGCCGGTCGACGGCCATCGCCACATCGAGCTCCTCGGGCTGCACATCCTGTGCCGGCACCGGGTCGGCATTGGCCGGTGACACCAGCAGCAGCCCGGCCTCGGGTTTGAAATAAAAGGTCTCCGCGGCATTGATCACCAGCGGCCAATCCCGGCTTTGCACGGACGCCGGCAACTCACAGGTGAAGGCCGTGCGTCGCATCGGTACCAACCCCACCGGTCTGACGCCGGCCAGTTGCGCCAGTTCGTCACACCAGGCGCCGGCCGCATTCACCAGCAGCGGCGCGCTGAATGACCCCGCAGCCGTCTCGACGCACCAGGCCTGGCCATCATGGCGGATTTGGCGCACGCCGGCATCGCACACCAGCTGCGCGCCAGCGGCCTTGGCACCGCGCAAAAAGCCCTGGTGAATGCCATGCACGTCCATGTCCATGGCGTCGGGCTCATACACCCCAACCACCGCGGCCTCGGGTTTGAGCACCGGCACCCGCTGCAAAATCTCAGCCTGCGTCCACCAGGCAATGTTGGGCACCAGGGCACGCATGGTATCCAGCGTCCGGCGCAGCGCGTCGTGGTCCGCCGCTGCGCCCACAATCAGGGCACCACGCGGCGTCACCAGCGGATAGGATGAAAAGCCCTCGGGCGGCTGGAAGTAAAAGGGCCTTGAAGTCGTGGTGATGGCACGCACCGTGGCATTGCCATAGGTTTCGGAATAAAGCGCCGCCGAGCGCCCGGTCGAATGGTAGCCAGGCTGCGGCTCGCGCTCCAGCACCACCACATTGGCATGGGGCGCCAAAAAATAAGCCGCCGAGGCGCCCGCCATGCCGGCACCAATGATGAGAACGTCTGTGGTTTGCATGATTTTTAATTGGGGAAGATCATGCAAACACTGTAACGCGAGTCAATCCGCCAGCTTCAGGCCACCGGCTTGATCGGCACGTAAATCTCGCTGCCTGCGCGCTTGAACGCATCCGACATATCGGCCATGCCCTCGGTCAGGGCCTGCGCCTCGCTCACGCCCTTGTCTTTGGCGTAGTCGCGCACCTCTTGCGAGATTTTCATGGAGCAGAACTTGGGGCCGCACATGGAGCAAAAGTGCGCCACCTTGGACGCGTCTTTCGGCAAGGTTTCGTCATGGAAATCACGCGCGGTGTCGGGGTCGAGCGACAGGTTGAACTGATCCATCCAGCGGAACTCGAAGCGTGCCTTGGACAGCGCGTCGTCGCGTGCGCGCACACCCGGGTGGCCCTTGGCCACGTCGGCCACGTGAGCGGCGATCTTGTAGGTGATGATGCCGACCTTCACGTCTTCGCGATCCGGCAGGCCCAGGTGCTCCTTCGGCGTCACGTAGCACAGCATGGCGGTGCCGAACCAGCCGATCATGGCGGCGCCAATGCCGCTGGTGATGTGGTCATAGCCGGGCGCAATGTCGGTGGTCAGTGGGCCGAGGGTATAAAACGGCGCCTCGTGGCAGTGCTTGAGCTGCTCGGTCATGTTGGCCTGCACCATGTGCAGGGGCACGTGGCCGGGACCTTCGATCATCACCTGCACGTCCTGCTGCCAGGCTTTCTGGGTGAGTTCGCCCAGGGTGCGCAGCTCGGCAAACTGGGCCTCGTCGTTGGCATCGGCGCCCGAGCCCGGGCGCAGGCCGTCGCCCAGCGAGTAGCTCACGTCATAGGCCTTCAGGATTTCGGTCATTTCATCAAAATGGGTGTAGATGAAGTTTTCCTTGTGGTGGGCAATGCACCACTTGGCCATGATGGAGCCGCCGCGCGACACGATGCCGGTCATGCGCTGCGCCGTGAGGTGAATGAAGGCCAGGCGCACGCCGGCGTGCACGGTGAAGTAATCGACGCCCTGCTCGGCCTGCTCGATCAGCGTGTCACGGAAGATTTCCCAGGTCAGGTCTTCGGCCACGCCGCCCACTTTTTCCAGCGCCTGGTAGATCGGCACGGTGCCAATGGGCACCGGCGAGTTGCGCAAAATCCAGTCGCGCGTGGTGTGGATGTTCTTGCCGGTGGACAGGTCCATCACCGTGTCTGCGCCCCAGCGGATCGACCACACCAGCTTTTCCACCTCTTCCTCGATGCTGGACGTGACCGCCGAGTTGCCGATGTTGGCGTTGATCTTGACCAGGAAGTTGCGCCCAATCGCCATCGGCTCGACTTCGGGATGGTTGATGTTGGCGGGAATGATGGCGCGGCCACGGGCCACCTCGTCGCGCACGAACTCGGGCGTCATGACGCGGGGGATGTTGGCGCCAAAGCTGTTGCCGGCCAGCCGAGCCTCGCGCTCGGCGTTGGTCTGGTATTGGTCCATCCAGGCCTGCTTCTGGTTTTCGCGGATCGCCACATATTCCATCTCGGGGGTGATGATGCCGCGGCGCGCATAGTGCATTTGCGACACGTTGGCGCCACTGCGGGCGCGGCGCGGCGTGCGTTGCAGCCCGCTGGCCTGCGCGCGCAGGGCGGCCAGGGCTTCGGATTCGCCATTTCTCAAACCATCGTCCAGCGCGAACGGGGTGCGCCCGGCATAAGACTCGGTGTCACCGCGCGCCTCAATCCACGGGCTGCGCACATGGGGCAGGCCCTGGCGCACGTCAATGTGGGCAGCGGGGTCGGTGTAGGGGCCGGAGGTGTCATAGACCGAGATGGCTTCACCGTTGCTTTGCATGATTTCACGCATCGGCACCCGGATATTGGCCTGGCTGCCGGGGATGTAAATCTTGCTTGACGCCGGCAAGGGCGCACGCGTGAGGCGCAACAGTTCGGTGAATTTGTCGGGGGCGTTCATGGGGGCAGTCTCCTGATGTGTTGAAAAAACAGCTCGGGAGAAACACCGTCCAGAAGGCAAACCGGACAAGTACAAGCGCTGCATGACAACCGCGCAACACATCGACATGGGTCGATGCCCGGCAATGGCACAACGCTTGGCACTTCTTACGCCGGTATCAACCGGATCAAGTTCGCGGGTTCGGACATCCATCTCAGTGCTGATTCAGCACACCCCGGGCGGAGCGAAGTGTAGACGAGTCCGAAAAAACAGGGCTGGCAAAATATTTTCAGGTCCTGCACCGCAAATTTCAAGCCGTGGCCCATCTGGTCACCGTAACATGTTGCCGATTCAAAGGATTACCACGATGCCCATCATCACCAACATCGAAGACCTGCGCCTGCTGGCCCAAAAGCGCGTGCCACGCATGTTTTACCAATACGCCGACTCGGGTTCCTGGACCGAGTCCACTTACCGCGCCAACTCCGAGGATTTTCAGAAAATTCTGCTGCGTCAGCGGGTGGCTGTCAACATCGAGCATCGCAGCACCGCCAGCACCATGATCGGCCAGCAGGTCGCCATGCCGGTGGCCATTGCGCCCACCGGCCTGACCGGCATGCAGTGCGCTGACGGCGAGATCAAGGCGGCCAAGGCGGCCAAAAAATTCGGCATTCCGTTCACCCTGTCCACCATGAGCATATGCTCGATCGAGGACGTGGCCGCCGGGACCGGTGGTCACCCGTTCTGGTTCCAGCTGTACGTCATGAAAGACCGCGACTACATCGAGCGCCTGATCGACCGCGCCAAAGCGGCCAACTGCTCGGCGCTGATGCTCACGCTGGACCTGCAAATCATTGGCCAGCGCCACAACGACATCCGCAACGGCCTGTCGGCACCGCCCAAGCTCACCGTGCGCAATATGCTCAACATGATGACCAAGCCGCGTTGGGGCGTGGGCATGCTGGGCACGCCACGGCGCGGCTTTGGCAACATCGTCGGCCACGTCAAGGGCATCGAGAGCATGGGCACTCTGAGCGAATGGACCGCCAAACAGTTCGATCCGGCCTTGAATTGGAACGACGTGGAATGGATCAAAAAGCGTTGGGGCGGCAAGCTCATCCTCAAAGGCATTCAGGACGCCGAAGACGCCCGCTTGGCCGTAGCTTCAGGCGCGGATGCGCTGGTGGTCAGCAACCACGGCGGCCGCCAGCTGGACGGCGCGCCCAGCTCCATCACCGCCCTGCCCGCCATCGTCGACGCCGTGGGCAGCCAGATCGAGGTGCACATGGACGGCGGCATCCGCAGCGGGCAAGACGTACTGAAAGCCCGCGCCCTGGGCGCCCGCGGCACCTACATTGGCCGCGCCTTTTTGTATGGTCTGGGGGCGATGGGCGAAGCCGGTGTGACCCGCGCGCTGGAAATCATCCACAAGGAACTTGATTTGACAATGGCCTTTTGCGGGCGCACGCACATTGACAAGGTGGACAAAGGGATTCTGCTGCCCGGGACGTATCCCACCTAGGCTCACACCTGCCTTTTGGCCATTCGTGAAACGCGCTTGGGATTTTTTTATCGGCAGGGCTGCTGGGTGGCTGAACAAGAAGACAACCATTTCGGATGACTGCGCCAGCTTCGCGGACTGTTCTGCAGCGGCAGCCGTCATTTACCTGGAAATCGGGAGCGCCCGGTTCGGGCCAGTTGGGGGTAGTCGCCAAAGACTGGTGACGGGCACGACGCTGGGCCGCGCTCAATCCTTGAGGCTCACCCCCAGGGTAACCAGCTTCTTTGCATACGAGTCCCTGCGTTTTGTTGCCTTTGCAGCTGTTTCGGAGGCCGCTTGGACTGCCTTGGGCCCCTTTTTCGCAGCAGTTTTGATCAATCCGAACTTGTAATCGGCATCTGCTTGCGCCCGCTTGAAAGTGGCGATGAGTTCGGCATGGGCAACGGATGGATTCACAGGGACTCCCATGAGTGATTGGCTTTAAACGGTGGCCAGGCCATAAATTAGCGTCATTACCCTTGAAGTTTGACGTGAGTGCGAAGCAAAGCTGTTCTCAATTCGCGATTAGCAGGTTTTGCAACATCCACCTTTTGAACAGCCAGGTCGAACGGTGAGCCTGGCCTGATGCTGGTTGGCAGTACCTTTTTTACAGGATTCGCATTGGGGTACGTGGCCTGACCCGGACACATGCGAACGGAAACCCCGAATTCTTCGAGTACGCCTTTCGCATACAACTCCGCCAATTGTTGAAACGTCACGAAGGCTGAGCGTTTAACTTCTTTGAACCCTGGCTCACTGACGTCACGAACGATCTCGAATTTACCAAGC
>JBASJO010000058.1:0-2795 GCA_049655365.1 Rhodoferax sp.
CCGCGTTCGATCTGTTCGACAAGCTCGGCGCCACCGATGAGCAGCTTGACTTCCCCGTGGTGTATGCCTCGGGTATCAACGGCTGGTCGTCGATGGAAGAGGGCGCGCCAGGTGAACAGTGGGGTCCCGACATGTCGGCCCTGTTCAACACCATTCTGGACCATGTGCCCCACCAGCAGGGTGACCCGGCAGCCCCGCTGCAGCTGCAAATTTCCGCGCTTGATTTCTCCACTTTTGTCGGCCGCATCGGCGTCGGCCGGATCAGCCAGGGCACCATCCGCCCGATGATGGACGTGGTCGTCATGGAAGGCCCGGACGGCAAGGCTGTGAAAGGCCGCATCAACCAGGTGTTGACCTTCCAGGGTCTTGAGCGCGTGCAGACCGACGAAGCCGGCCCCGGCGAAATTGTGCTGATCAACGGTGTGGCAGACATCGGCATTGGTGTCACCATCACCGACCCGACCACGCCCGCACCGCTGCCCATGCTCAAGGTGGATGAGCCCACCCTGACCATGAATTTTTGCGTCAACACCAGCCCGCTGGCCGGCCGCGAAGGCAAGTACGTGACCAGCCGCCAGATTTGGGACCGTTTGCAAAAGGAACTGCAGCACAACGTGGCCCTGCGCGTCAAGGAAACCGACGAAGAAGGCATCTTCGAAGTCATGGGCCGCGGCGAATTGCACCTGACGATTCTGCTGGAAAACATGCGCCGCGAAGGCTACGAACTGGCTGTTTCCAAACCACGCGTGGTGTTCAAGGACATCGACGGCGTGCGTTACGAGCCCATCGAGCTGGTCACCGCCGACATCGAAGAACAGCACCAGGGCGGCGTCATGCAGGCCTTGGGCGAGCGCAAGGCCGACCTGATCAACATGGAGCCGGACGGCCGGGGTCGTGTCCGCCTCGAGTACCGCATTCCGGCGCGTGGCCTGATTGGCTTCACCAATGAATTCCTCAACCTGACGCGTGGTTCCGGTCTGATCTCCAACATCTTTGACAGCTATGAGCCGCACAAGGGTGAAATCGGCGGCCGCAAGAACGGCGTGCTGATCTCGATGGACGCTGGTGAAATCTTCAACTATGCGCTGGGCAAGCTTGACGACCGCGGCCGCATGTTTGTCACCGCCAATGATCCGGTCTACGAAGGCATGATTGTGGGTATTCACAACCGTGACAATGACCTGGTGGTCAACGCCACGCGCACCAAACAGCTCACCAACTTCCGCGTCAGCGGCAAGGAAGATGCAATCAAGATCACGCCGCCGATCCAGTTGACGCTGGAATACGGTGTGGAATTCATCGAGGACGACGAACTGGTCGAAATCACGCCCAAGTCGATTCGCCTGCGCAAGCGCCACCTGTCCGAGCACGATCGCAAGAAGGCCGGCCGCAACGGCTAACGCCTAACTTGAAGCTCACGCACAACCGTGCGGTCTGGGTGATGGTGGCGGTGACCCTGATGTGGTCAACCGCTGGCGTGGTCACGCGCCACCTGGAGCACGCGCAGAAGTTCGAGGTGACCTTCTGGCGCAGCTTTTTCACCATGCTGTGCCTGCTGGTGATGTTGCCGATGTTCAAGGGCCGTGACGTGTTCAGTCGCATGCGCCAGGGTGGCGCGGCGCTGTGGTGGTCCGGCTTGTGCTGGAGCGGCATGTTCACCTTTTTCATGGTGGCCATCATGCTCACCACGGTGGCCAATGTGCTGGTCACCCTGGCCTTGGCGCCCCTGTTCACCGCGCTGGCTTCGCGCATTTTCATTGGCCACCGCATTTCGCTGCGCACCTGGCTGGCCATTGTGGTGGCGGGCGCTGGCATTGCTTTCATGTACGCCAGCCAGTTGAGTCAGGGCGTCAGCCTGGCCGGTACGCTGGTGGCGCTGTGTGTGCCCATTGCCGGTGCCGCCAACTGGACCATCACGCAACACTCGCATGCGCAGGGTAAAGACGTTGACCTGATTCCCGCTGTGTTAATTGGTGCGGTCTTGTCGTCATTGATCACGTTGCCGCTGGCCTGGCCGTTCCAGGCCTCTGCCTACGATTTATCGCTGCTCTTTGGACTGGGCCTGGGCCAGTTGGCCATTCCGTGCGTGCTGGTAGTGGTGTGCGCCCGCGTCTTGAAAGCGCCCGAAATCGCGTTGCTGGGCCTGCTGGAAGTTATCTTTGGCATCTTGCTGGCCTGGCTGGGCGCAGGTGAAGTGCCTGGCCCGGATGTGCTTGTGGGCGGTGCGCTGGTCATTGGCGCCTTGGTGGCCAACGAACTGGTTGGATGGAAGGGCAGGGCATGAGCGGCGCCACGGCTGATGTGTTGTGCGAAGTTCGTGGGGCGGTGGGCTTCATCACCCTGAACCGTCCCCAGGCGCTCAACGCGTTGACGCTGCCCATGATCCGGGCCTTGACGACTTGCCTGCTGGCTTGGCGCGAGGATGACCGCATCAAGGCGGTTGCCATTCGTGGCAGCAACAAGGCTGGGCCTTTTGGCGCGTTTTGTGCCGGGGGCGACATCCGCTTTTTCCACCAGGCGCTGTTGTCGGGCGACCCGGCACCCGAAGACTTTTTCACCGAGGAATACACCCTCAACCACCTGATTCACAGCTACCCGAAGCCTTTCCTGGCGTTCATGGATGGGGTGGTCATGGGCGGGGGCATGGGCTTGAGCCAGGGTGCGTCGCACCGGCTGGTCACGTCGCGCAGCAAGTTGGCCATGCCCGAGACCACCATCGGCCTGTTCCCGGATGTCGGTGGCGGTTATTTCCTGAGCCGCTGCCCCGGGCATGCAGGGGAGTGGCTGGCCCTGAC
>JBASJO010000059.1:0-2508 GCA_049655365.1 Rhodoferax sp.
GTGCTGATGACGCGGCGCTCCAGCACCGCGAGTTTTGTGCCGGGCGCCTATGTGTTTCCGGGCGGCGGCATTGATGCGGCAGACGCCTGCTGCCATGCCCTGGCGCAGCGGCGGGCCACGCAAAGCGACCGGGCGCTGACCGAGGCGATTGCCGCCATTCGCGAGAGCTTTGAAGAGCTGGGCATCCTGTTGGCGCGCCATGCCGACGGCAGTTGGGCCGCGCAGGCCGAGATTGACGCGATGGACCGGCAAGGCGACCTGGGCGCGCAGTGCGCGGCGCGCGGCCTGACATTGGCCGCCAGCGACATGTTTGTGCTGGCCCGCTGGATCACCGACCGCGACCTGCCCAAGCGCTTTGATGTGCCGTTTCTGGTGGCGTGCGTGCCGCCCGGGCAAACGCCCGTGGCCGACGAGACCGAGCAGTTCGAGCCGGTGTGGGTGCGCCCGGGCGACGCGCTGGCCCGGCACCAGGCGGGCAGCTTCTTCATGATTTACCCGACCATCATCACGCTGGAGCGCCTGCAAAACCTGGCCACGGTCGATGCCGTGCTGCAGGCCTGCGCCGTCTCTGAGGAACCGCTGTGGACCAGTTGCCCGCGCACCGGGCTGCTGGCCGGGCGGGAACAGCGGCATATGGAGCATGAGTCGGCCTATGGTGAGCTGGCGCTGGTGTGCCCGGACGGGCAGATTGTGCACACGCTGGACTGGCAGAGTGAGCAGCCCGTGCCGCTGCTCAAAAACGTGCTGCGCCTGACCGCGCCCAACCCCGGCGCCATGACCGGCCCGGGCACCAACAGCTACCTGGTGGGCGACCCCGGCACCGGCTACATTGCCATTGACCCCGGCCCGGCCGACGCCGAGCACCTGGGCAAGCTGTGGCGCGCGGCGGCCGGAGACATCCGCCTGATTGTCTGCACCCATTCACACCCGGACCATTCCCCCGGCGCCCGGCCGCTGCAGGCCATGTGCGACACGGTGCCGCCGATTTTGGGGCTGGCTAGCAGAGAGACGGCGCGGGCGAATAGTGCTTTCACGCCTGACCGGGCACTTTTGAATCATGAGCGGCTGACGCTTTCCAGGCATGGTGGCGCCTCCGGTGGGGCCGACTTTAGTCGACCATGGCCGACTGAAGTCGGCCCTACAGAGGAAGAGGAAAGTCACACGCTGCAAGTTCTTTACACGCCCGGCCACGCCGCCAACCACATCTGTCTGATGCTGCTGGAAGACGGCTTGCTGTTCAGCGGCGACCACATTCTGAACGGCAGCACCACGGTGGTCGACCCGCCCGATGGCGACATGAACGACTACCTGAACTCGCTGGACCTGCTGCACGCGGCCTGCACCGAGCACCAGCTCAAGTACATCCTGCCGGCCCATGGGTATGTGATCGGCGGGCCGGATGACGAGGCGCAAGCCGCTATTGCCCGGCTCAAGGCGCATCGCCTGCAGCGCGAGGCCAAGGTGATGGCCGCCATGCAGGCGCAGCCGGACGGCACGCTCGACGACTGGCTGGCGCTGGTGTATGCCGACGTGCCGCAGCGCATGTGGCCGGTGGCCAAGCGCTCGCTGATGGCGCATGTGGCGCGCATCACGTCCCTGATGCCCTAGGCGCCGCAGCGGCATGCCAGCGGTCATCATTGCTTGCCTGGCCCTGCTGGTGGTGCTGTGGCTGGTGGGTGCGCCCTGGTGGGTTGAGCGCAAACGCCAGCGCCTGCGTGCCCAGGCCTTTCCTGCGCCCTGGCGCGCGGTGTTGCAGCAGCGCGTGCCCTATGTGCACCGCTTGCCCGCCGACCTGCAATTGCGGCTCAAGCAGCACATGCAGGTGTTTTTGGCAGAGAAGGTCTTCATCGGCTGCAACGGGCTGGAGATGACCGACGAAATTCGCGTCACCATTGCCGCCCACGCCTGCCTGCTGATCCTGAACCGCCCCAGCGGCTACTACCCCAAGCTGCGCCAGATTCTGGTGTACCCCGACAGTTTTGTGGTGCAGCGTGACCAGCTGGACCACATTGGCCTGGCGCACCGCACGCGCGAGGTGCTGGCAGGTGAATCGTGGTCAGACGGGCAGGTGATTTTGTCGTGGCAAGACACGCTGGCCGGCGCGGCGGTGGTGGACGACGGGCAAAACGTGGCCATTCACGAGTTTGCCCACCAGCTCGATCAGGAAAGTGGCAGTGCCAACGGCGCGCCCATGCTCGGGCGGCACGCGCAGCAAAGCTGGTCGAGCGTGCTGGGCAACGAATTCATGACGCTGCAGGCTCGCGTGATGCGCGGCGCGCCGTCGCTGTTCTGTGACTACGGCGCCACCGACCCGGGCGAATTTTTTGCCGTGATCTCCGAGGTGTTTTTTGAGCAGCCCGAGGCCATGGCACAAGAGCACGCCGCGCTGTACCGGGAACTCAGCCAGTTTTACCAACTGGACCCGCTGAGCTGGTAGCCAGCACATCATTGGTTACCATTGCGGCCAATGATCAAACCTCACAAACCCGTGCCGCCGCGTAAAGCCGC
>JBASJO010000060.1:0-3226 GCA_049655365.1 Rhodoferax sp.
GTGTAATTCGGCCGATCCGGCAGGCCGCCATTTTTCATCATTACAATCCCGAACACGCTAAAGTTCACAATAAAAGAGCTGGCACCAAGCCTAGGGAACTGTCACACATGTCATATTTATTTGACTCGCTTCGCCATGTCACAGGTCAAGGCCGACTGAAGTCGACCTCACATAGCCCGACCGCCGCATGAATTGGTACCTCATCCACACCAAACCCCGGTTGGAGCAGTGCGCGCTGGAAAACCTCCAGAACCAGGGCTATACGTGCTTCTTGCCCCAGATACGCGTCGAAAAGCTGCGCCGGGGCAAGCTCGTTGAAATTGACGAGCCCCTTTTCCCCCGCTACTTCTTCATCCAGCTCGACACCGGCAACCAGGCCCAAAGCTGGCACCCCATCCGTTCCACCAAAGGCGTTAGCCGCCTGGTCAGCTTTGGTCAGGAGCCAGCCAAGGTTAGTGACGCACTGGTAGATTTGATTCGCACGCAATGCAGGTCGGGCGCAGTGCAACAGCGCCACTTCACGCCAGGCGAGACCGTACAAATTACCGACGGCCCGTTTGTCGGACTGGAGGCCGTTTATCAAATGAGAGATGGTGAGCAACGCATCATGGTGTTGTTGCACATCATGAGCAAGCCCGTCATGTTGAGTCTTGAACCAATCGATATCAGAAAGATTAATTAAGACAGATGAGGTTCAGTGCCACTTAGGGCCAGCGCCCAATTTTTAGTCACAATAATTTATCTCTAAAGGCGCTCGAACACCGGAAAAATCACATCGAGTGCCTGTCCATCAACCTGAGCACAGGGGAGGCTATGGCGTACTCGACATGGTGCGGGCTTTTGAGCTGGCCAGTGGTGAAACGGTGCCCTGCAAAGTAGCACCTCGACGCGCTGGTGATATAGCGAGTTGCTATGCTGACCCCACACGAGCGCACGCCATGCCAGGTTGGAGCGCCAAGTACGGTTTGGAAGGCCATGTGCGTCGACGCTTGGCGCTGGCAAAAGAACGCAATCTCTGCGAGAACGTAGAGACTGCACTCAGAACACCCCATCACCCCATATGCAAACCACCATTGACCGAGAACTCGGCACCGGTGGCGTAGCCGCCTTCATCGGACGCCAGCCAGGCGATGATGGACGCGATTTCCGAGGGTTCGCCCAGGCGCTTGACCGGCACGGTGCCAATGATCTTGTCGAGCACTTCCTGACGGATGGCCTTGACCATGTCGGTACCAATGTAGCCCGGGCTCACGGTGTTGACCGTCACACCCTTGGTGGCCATTTCTTGCGCCAGGGCCATGGAGAAGCCGTGCATACCGGCTTTGGCAGCCGAGTAGTTGGTTTGACCGGCCTGACCCTTGACGCCGTTCACACTGGAAATGTTGATGATGCGGCCCCAGCCCTTTTCCACCATGTCGCCGACCACTTGCTTGGTCACGTTGAACATGGAGTTGAGGTTGGTCTCGATGACGGCATCCCAGTCTTCGCGTGTCATCTTGATGAACATGCGGTCACGGGTGATACCGGCGTTGTTGATGAGCACGTCGATGCTGCCATGCTCGGCCTTGGCCTTGGTGAAAGCCTCGACAGTCGAATTCCAGTCGCCAACATTGCCTGCCGATGCGTAAAACGTGTAGCCCAGCGCGGCCTGTTCGGCCAGCCACTTGGCGTAGTCACGGGTTGGGCCGCAGCCGGCAATGACCGTGAAGCCTTCTTTGCTGAGGCGCTGGCAGATGGCGGTTCCGATGCCACCCATGCCACCGGTGACGTACGCTACTTTTTGACTCATGAAACTACTCCTCTTTGTGAAAATGAAAACTTGGCCGAATGAATTCGGCCCTACAAAAACAATTAGATCAAATAATCAACGTTCCAGGCACAGGGAAACCCCCATGCCGCCGCCAATGCAAAGTGCCGCCAGGCCCTTCTTGGCATCACGGCGCTGCATTTCGTGCAGCAGGGTGACCAGAATGCGGCAGCCGGACGCGCCAATCGGGTGGCCCAGGGCGATGGCGCCGCCGTTGACGTTGACTTTGGCGGTGTCCACAGCGAGCTCCTGATTCACAGCGCAGGCTTGCGCGGCAAAGGCCTCGTTCAATTCAAACAGATCGACGTCAGCCACGCTCCAGCCGGCACGCGCCAGCGCCTTGCGTGAGGCCGACACCGGGCCCATGCCCATGACAGCAGGGTCCAGGCCGGTGGTGCCAAAGCTCTTGATGGTGGCCATGGGTTTCAGGCCCAGGGCGGCCGCCTTGCTGGCTTTCATGACCATCACCGCGGCAGCGCCGTCGTTGATACCCGAGGCGTTGCCCGCAGTCACCGAGCCGGCTTTGTCAAAAGCGGGGCGCAGACCAGCCAGGCTCTCGGCATTGGTTTTCTTGTTGATGAATTCGTCGGCGTCAAACACCAGCGGGTCGCCCTTTTTCTGGGGGATGACGACCGGGACAATTTCGTCCTTGAACTTGCCGGCAGCCTGGGCAGCTGCGGCTTTTTGCTGGCTGGCCAGGGCCAGGGTGTCCTGCATTTCGCGGGTCACGCCTTGCGCCTTGGCAACGTTTTCCGCCGTGATACCCATGTGGTATTTGTTGTAGACGTCCCACAGGCCGTCGTTGATCATGGTGTCGACCATTTTCCAGTCGCCCATGCGCTGGCCGTCACGGCTGCCCATGAGGACGTGCGGGGAGGCGCTCATGTTTTCCTGACCACCGGCGATGACGATCTCGCTGTCACCATAGGCAATGGACTGCACGGCCAGCATGACGGCCTTGAGGCCGGAGCCGCAAACGGCGTTGATGGTGAGGGCGGGCGTTTCCTGTGCAATGCCGGCTTTGATGAGGGTCTGGCGGGCCGGGTTCTGACCCGAGCCTGCGGCCAACACCTGGCCCATGATGACTTCACCAATCTGGTCTGCCTTGACGCCGGTTTGCTCAAGCAAGGCCTTGATGACAATGGCGCCCAGATCCGGGGCTGCGACTTTGGCTAATGAACCCCCAAATTTACCCACGGCGGTACGAGCGGCTGCGACGATGACGATATCTTCCATGATGTTTCCTGATTCCTGGTTAAAAATTGAAATGATTAGGCTTTGGCTTTGACGTAACGGCCTGGCGCAGGTTCGATGGCTTTGTACTTGCCCTTGCCATAAGTCTTGGGTGCGGCAATTTGCTTGCCCGCTTGGGCTGCCAGCCAGTTGGACCAGTCGGTCCACCAGCTGCCCTTGTGTTCG
>JBASJO010000061.1:0-3777 GCA_049655365.1 Rhodoferax sp.
TCGCCTCGTACCGCGACACCTTCAAGATGCTGCTGCAATTCGTCCACAAGCGCCTAAGCAAGGCACCTTCTGCGTTGGCACTGGACGACATTGACGCGCCGCTTGTGATGGCCTTCCTCGACGACGCAGAGCGGTCACGCGGCATCACCGCCCGAACACGCAACCTGCGGCTGACAGCTGTGCACTCGTTCTTCCGCTATGTGGCATTCGAAGCGCCAACGCACTCGGCGCAAATTCAGCGCGTGCTGGCCATCCCTGCCAAGCGGTTCACACGCGCGTTGGTGCCATTTCTCAGTCGGCAGGAGGTCGACGCGCTGCTGGCTGCGCCGGATCAGCGGACCTGGTCGGGGCGCCGTGATCACGCTCTGATTCTGCTGGCTGTTCAGACCGGCTTGAGGTTGTCGGAGCTGACAAGCTTGCGCCAGGACGATTTGCACACCGGCGTCGGTGCCCATGTTCGCGTGATCGGTAAGGGACGCAAGGAGCGGTGCACGCCATTGAGCAAAAATACAAACGCCGTGCTCGCCGCCTGGGTGCAAGAACCGGCACTGACCGAGAATCAGCCGCTGTTTCCCAATGCTCGTGGGTCCAAACTGAGCTCTCACGGCGTGCACTACCTGCTCAACAAGCACGTCATGACGGCCGCTTTGAAGTGCCCGTCATTGAAGAAAAAACGCGTGAGTCCCCATGTGCTTCGACACACGACAGCGATGGACTTGCTTCAGGAGGGAGTTGATCGTTCGACGATCGCGCTCTGGCTTGGACACGAATCGGTCGAAACAACGCAGATCTATCTGGACGCAAACCTGGCGATAAAACAGGCGGTTCTTGACAAAACGACGCCACCAGAGGGAACGCCTGGTCGGTATCGACCAGATGACCGATTGCTGGCGTTCCTCAAAGGGCTGTAGCGCCAAAACCTATGTCCCGCGAATTGTTTGCCAGACCAATGGTGTTGGGCATGCAACGGGACATAGTCCGGCGCGGGAGATAGTCAATTTTGGCATGACCAAGTAAAAGTTGCACAGCCCTGAGATTTTTGGTGCGCCGGTAGATGAGCGATGCCTTGGTCCGCCGCATGGAATGCGTTCCGTAGGAGGCTGGGTCGAGGCCAATTTGTTGCACCCAGCTGTCCACGATGCGAGCGTACTGACGGGTTCCCAAATGCGGGGAGGCATGTATTCGACTTGGAAAGAGGAAGTCTTCGGATTTCAGTTTGGCGTCTTTGATCCAGGCGCTCACCGCTTCCCGAGTCGACTCAGTTATTTCAAATTGGACTGGTCTGGCGGTCTTCTGTTGCATGATGATGGCGCGCGCAGCCACGTGATCGCCATGACAGATGTCGCGAACCTTGAGTTTGACCAGATCGCAAGCCCTTAGCTTACTGTCGAGACCCAAGTCGAACATGGCCAGTTCTCTGACACGGTGTTCGACCTGCAATCGCACGCGGATGGCCCAGATTTCCTTCAGCTTAAATGGTGCCTTCTGGCCCACCAGTTTGCCCTTGTTCCACGGTTCGTGGTGGGACTTGTTGCGAGATTCGTCCATGATGAACTCCTTGTAGTTGAAAGGAATTCAACTCTCCCATTTTCTGACTGGCTTGAACATGCTGATCGTCAGTACATGAACGCCCCCTATGCCAAGCTCTCAATTCGTTCTGACTCAAAGGTAAAGATTGCACCAGTACATTCGGACTCTTGGTGTGACTTTTGATCACGGTCCCTGATGGGATTCGCTGGTTGGATCCTCAATAGCTTTGTCGCACTTCGGTGTGCCCTGACGATCTCGGGATTTTCCAACCACGGTCTTACCTGTCGTGCCATCACTTCATGATTGCTTGAGCAATCGGTAGTTCAGTCCCCCTGTTTGTTCTCGCTGTCTTACTTTTTCTGCCGACCTGACTACACGCCCACGGTCTCACGGGTGTAGTCAGGTCGGAACTCTCGATCATGTGTCAGCAACGCCCACACAATGCGGGCATTCTTATTGGCGAGCGCCACGGCTGCGCGACAGCAGCTCGCGCACCTTGGGGTCGTGGCAGGGATTCTTGAACTCGCGCATCTGGTGGGCCTTGGACAACACCGCGATGCGGTGCACCAGCGTGTTGTGCGCCAACGCGCCGGGCTTGCTACAGCGGCGCCATCTCAACGTGGTGGTTGGCGCGCTTGCCAACAAAATCGCGCGTACCATCTGGGCCGTCCTGGCCAAAGGACAAGCCTTTGACCAGGGTAAATGGAATCCAACCGAGACTGCTATTGCCTGAATTTACTTACCGAGCCTTGAAGCCTGATCAGCAGGAAAAGTGATTTTGAAGGAGAGCATGCAAAAGCGAAGTGATGGATCACAGGTCAAACTGGAGCGGGAACATCCCGATAGGAGTCAAGGGCAAGAGGCCCGACGCCCAGATAGGAGTCGCGTTCGCGAATGTCATCAGGGCCAGCAGGACAAATCACCTGCACAAATAGGTCGAATGTAAGAATGCAAACCCTTTGAGGCTTCACAGAGCCTTAACTTGCTTTCCTTGGGACGACCATGTAAGACTTCTAGGGCGTGAAAACTCAATGGCCGAGCGGGTTGCAGAGCTGTTGCCTCTGGTCAGTCGAAATCGGCAGGGGGGTCAAATTGACGTCGGCGACAACAGACTTGACTGTCAACGCGACAGAGCTCGATTGGTCTAACTTTATTAGGGAAGTCCTCATAGGGAACCATAAATCGGTTTTAATATGTAAATATCAGCATATTGGTTGATTAAGCTCATTGCAAATTTGAGCCATTCGGGGTATTTGCAGCAGTACAGTACAGGCGGAAGATGACTGAATCCGTCACTACAGATCGGAGGCGATACGTGAAAATTGGCAGCCTGAATATCGGAACCCGTCTGGGAATTGGCTTTGGCCTGTTCACCGTCATGATGCTGATCATCAACATGCGTTTTGCCATGGAGGGAGGCACCAACAGCCGGATCATCGAGAAAGATTGGGTCGATGCCCGACGCACGATGGCGCCGCTCATTGCCACTGACAAGTCGCACGTGGCCAACGCGAACGAACGGATTGAAGCCAAACAGAAAACGATCAACGAAGTCCTGGCAACGCTGGACAAGCTGCTTGACCTACCCGAGGGCGTCGGCACTGCGGCTATCTCGAATACGGGAGCTTCTTAGTGGAAAAGGTGGCTCCACTCATTCGACTGGTTCTCTTGAAGGTTGACGGGCAGACCTACGCACTGCATTTGGAATCGGTGGATCGCGTCCTGCGCATGGCCGAAGTCACGCCGCTGCCGGGCGCGCCTGAAGTCGTCGAGGGTGTTATCAACATTCAAGGCGAGGTGCTCACTATCGTGAGCATCCGCAGGCGCCTTGGTCTTGCCGAGCGGGGCGTCGCGCTATCCGACAGCCTGGTGCTGGCGCACGCGCGTAACCGGCGCCTCGCCATCATCGCGGAGTCGGTCTTGGGCGTGGTGGAACGTCCGGCTGATGCCGTCGTGAGCACCAGTGATCTCGCTCAAGGTGTTCAACACATTGAGGGCGTGCTCAAGACCAGCGATGGCCTGGTTCTGATCCAGGATCTGGACCGGTTTTTTTCGCCAGAGGAAGAGCAGTCCCTGGATCTGGCGCTGGCAAGGAACTGACCGATGCTCATCGAAATGCCGATCGCCTTGCCCGATTCACTGTTGTTGCGCCTGAGCGGTTTCGTCGAATCGCAGATCGGGCTGCACTTCCCGAAAGAACGCTGGCGCGACCTGGAGCGCGGCATCGCCGCCGCAGCGCGCGAGTCG
>JBASJO010000062.1:0-2085 GCA_049655365.1 Rhodoferax sp.
GGCCAGCAGTTCGGGGTCGAGCGTGCCATAGGCAGCAACCGCCTGCGGCAGGACCTTCAGGGCAGCCGCCCGGTCGGGCGCAATGACCACCTCCAGCCCGGGTGCCGCATTCGCCACCGCAGCGGCCCAGACTTCGGTCAGCGCATCGGCGGGGGGCAACATCACCAGCTGCCGGCTCATGTCAGGGCTCCGTTGGCGGCCACCGCATTGCGCCAGACCCCGCCGTGGCGAAAAACGTCGAGGTTGTGCGCAAAGATCGTCCCCCAGCGCGGCCCGAAGCCGGGACTGTCGCCGGCATTGTGGGCGCTCAGGACCACGCGCGGCTCAGCCCACAGCGGCGAACTGGCCGGCAAGGGCTCGACCTGCGTCACGTCGAGCCCGGCGCCACGCAGCCGGCCCTGTTGTAACGCGTCCACCAGCGCGGTTTCGTCAACCAGGCTGCCGCGCCCGACGTTGACCAGCCAGCCCGCGCCCAGGCGGTCCAGTTCGGCTTTGCCGATCAGCACACGGCCGCCCGGCAGCGCCGGCAGGCACAGCATGACAATGTCAGCCCAGGCGCAGACCTCGGGCAAGGCCTCGGGCGGGCGCACGTCGCTGAGGCAGCCGGTGTAGTTCGCCGGCTTGCGCTTGATGCCCACCATGTCCAGGCTCCAGGCCTGGGCGCGACGGGCCACGCCTTCCCCGATGCTGCCCAGTCCCACAATAGCCAGCTTCTTGCCCCCCAACTCTTCACCGGGCAGCGCGACCCAGTGGGCCAGGGTCATGTTGCGCACCGACTCGCCGATGCGGCGTGTCAGCGCAAGCATCAGGGCAAAGGCATGCTCGGCCACGCATTCGGCATGCACGCCTGCCGCGGTGGTCAGCGTCACCCCCTGCGCCTGGAAGGACGCCAGCGGGTACTGCTCGATGCCGGCGCCACAGCCTGCAATCCATTTCAGGCCCGGCGCCAGAAAGTCGGGTCGCCAGCTGTAGGTGACCAGCACCTCGGCACCTTGCCGCAGGGCACTGGCAACACCCTCGTCGTCGGCCGGGGCGTGGAGCGTGAGGCCCGGGATGCCGCGCACGAAGTCGGCAACGCCGGGCGGCAGCTTGTGGTGAAGGACAACAGAGAGTTCGGTCATGGAGTCACTTGTTGGTGCTAAAGCGCGGTGTCGGGGCGTGCGACGGCGCCGGCGTGGCGCGGGTCCATCACATCGCGGATGGCATCACCCAGCACGTTGAAGGCGAGCATCAACAACACCAGCGCTGCGGTGGGAAAAAAGACCAGCCAGGGCGCCACCGTGATGAAGTCGCGCGCCTTGGACAACATGCTGCCCCAGTCGGCCTGCGGCGGGCTCACACCGAGCCCCAGAAAGCTCAGCGAGGCATAGGCCAGCTGGGCGGTGGACATGCTCAGGGCCGCCAGCACAATGACCGGCGGCAGCACGTTGGGCACGAAATGGCGCAGCAGGATCACCGGGGTGCTGACGCCCGCCAGCCGGGCGGCATCCAGGTACTCCGCGCTGTTGATGCTCAAGGCGCTGGCGCGCGCAATGCGGGTGAAGCGCGGGGTGTAGACGATGGCGATGGCCACGATCGCGTTGGTCAGCCCCGGCCCCAGCACCGCCACGATGATGATCGCCAGCAGCAGCGTGGGAAAGGCAAACAGCACGTCCTGGCTGCGGTTGAGCATGGTGTCGATCCAGCCGCCAAAGTAGCCGGCCACAATGCCGATTACCACGCCCAGGAGCATGGCGATGGCCACTGAAAAAAAGGCCACCGAGACAGCGATGCCCGAGCCCGAAATGACACGGCTGAGCGTATCGCGGCCCAGTTCGTCGGTACCGAACAGGTGCCGTACCGAGGGGCCGGATAGCGTGGCGGCAAAATCGCTGACATTGGCGTCAAAAGGTGAGACAAAGCGCCCGAACAGCGCCAGGAACACGAACAGCGCGACGATGGCGAGACCGAACAGGCCGCCCTTGTGTTTGAGCAGCGCGCGCAGCACGCTGCTGCCCCGCTGCACGGGGCTATCGTCGATCAGGTCGGCTGCCAAGGGGGCGAGTGGAGTGGCTGTCATCGGGGGCGTTGCCTCGGGTCTAAAAC
>JBASJO010000063.1:0-5814 GCA_049655365.1 Rhodoferax sp.
GTCTTGATAGAGGGGCGTCACTATATCCGTCCTTTCGGGGGGCGCAAAACGCTCTATCTCTGGGAGCACATTGAAACGGATATGGCCTTGGCATCATCTGCCGGCTCCTATGCGATTCCCATGGCCAACGGAGGTGTTCTCAATGGCTAGTATTCGTTGCTTGGAGAGCAAGGGAACGCTCTTCATGGACTTCCGGCACGCAGGTATTCGCCTGCGTGAATACACGGTGCTGGCCGACACGCCGTCAAATCGCAAGCGCCTTCAGAAGGCACTCGACAAGATCGAAACCGAAATCGCCCTCGGTACCTTCGACTACCAAAAGACCTTCGGAAAACCCCTCCCCCAGAAAGATAGTCCGGGTGTTGCTGTGAATGCTGACTTGTCAGCATCGGCATTTGCAGCTCAAACTGCGATGGCGCCAACACCAAACTTCCGTGAGTTCGCCAACCAGTGGTACTCGGAAACCGAAATCACCTGGCGTCGCAGCTACAAGATCACCCAGCGTGGCGCCTTGGATAAGTACATCTTGCCGTACTTTGGTGACAAGCAAGCTGGACTGGTCACCAAGGCTGATGTGCTCGCCTTCCGTGCGGACTTGTCCAAACTGAAGGGTCGCGGCAAGAACGCCACCCTCACCGCGCGGCGGATCAACGCGGTCATGAAGCCTTTGCGGCAGATTCTCAATGAGGTGGCGGATCGTTTCAACTTCAACTCGCCGTTCAGGAACATCAAGCCCCTGCGCATGAAGCGCAGCGAAGTGATGCCCTTCACGTTGCCTGAAGTGCAGTCGTTGATCACGACAGTACGCGTGGATTACCGGAACTACCTCAAGACGCGCTTCTTTACTGGCATGCGTACCGGTGAAGCCAATGGCCTGAAGTGGAAATACGTGGACTTTGAGCGTCGCCTGATCTACATCCGGGAATCGATTGTGCTGGGTGAAGAAGACGAACTCAAAACTGATGGCAGCATGCGCGACATCCAAATGAGCCAGCTGGTCTTTGACGCGTTAAAGGCGCAATTCGAGGCCACCGGCAAAGTCTCCGACTACGTGTTCTGCAATCAGGTCGGCAATCCGATTGACAACAAGAATTTCATCAACCGGGTTTGGTCACCCTTGTTGCGCCACTTGGGCCTGGAACATCGCAAGGCCTACCAAATGCGCCACACTGCTGCGACCCTCTGGCTCGCATCGGGTGAAGCGCCGGAATGGATTGCCCGCCAGTTGGGGCATACCAGTACCGAAATGCTGTTTCGGGTCTACAGCCGCTATGTGCCCAATCTCACCCGCAATGATGGCTCAGCGATGGACCGCCTGTTGACACACACCTTTGTTGCAGGCGGCGCAACTGTGCAGACAGGCCACACGCTACCGAACATGGTGCCGCAACCAAAGCAACCCATGACCACAGCCACTGTATCAACCACTCACCACAAAAAGCAAGACGCACCAACCTCGGTAAAAGATGGTGACATCAAGCAAACGGCGCAACCGCCTCCGGACTTCGCATGAACTCAGCAGTCAAAGTAACCAGCGACATGTCACTGACGTTGAGTTCTTCAATCTACTGACATCCCTGCCCAACCCCTGAGCAAAAGTAAAGCCTGATCCCTGCAAAAACTGCAGGCCTCAGGCCCGGGGGAGAGCTTTGCCCAAAAACCCCACATCTTCCTGAAACCTCATTTACCAAGGCAAAACATCATGAACACTTTTTCATCTCAGTCACAAACCCAAACTAAAGCGCAAACCCAAAGCGCTGCTCTGGCCCTGACCCGCGCCATCCCTGGCGTGATGCGTGCCGCATCCCTGCGGCAAGACCAGCGACCCCAACCCCAAACCCAGGCCGTGGTTGAACTCACCATTGGCAAAGACCCGCAAACACTGGTGTCAGAAGCGGTGGCCAAAGTGCGTCATCCCGGATTGCACAGCCTGCTGGCCAGTTTCACCAACGAGCCCGAAATCCGGCAAGTGCTTTATCAAATGGAAGAGCATCCCAGCGCAGCCTGTGTTCATCAAGTTCGAGGTGAATGGGTTTCCTGCCAAAGCTTCCCCAGTTGGCCCATCCAGCGTCTGCGCCGGGCTGGCGAGCTGGCTCAGCACCTGTGTGCATTTGGCCGGGAAGAGCGTGAGGTTCTTTATGCGGCCACGGTGCTGCAAGGCTGCAAGGATCTGCTGATCACGACCATGGGCGCTGTTGATGGCGCCAATGTGCACTTCACCCTGGTGCGCAAGGGTCTGCACCAGATGGACGATCTGCATCCACGCCAGGCCTGGCTGCTGCGCCAGTGCATGGGCTGGGGAATTGAGGACGAAGTGGACGATTTCTACGTTCCGCGGCTTCAACAGTCGGTTAAACGGTCGTTGTCGCTGGTGGCGGTACAGCTTGCAGGCATGAAACTTCCATTTGGTTCATCTGGCCCCGCCCATGACCCTGACATCCGCCACTGAAAAGGAGCATCACCATGATCGACACCTACAAATTCAGATTGGGTCCAACCAGTCTGGCGCTTGGCAGCAAGACGGGGTTCAGCTACTGGAATCAACAGGAGATTGAACCCTGGTTCAAACCAGTCCACGCCATCCACACCCATGGATGGTTGGTCATTGACGTGCCCAGTGCATTGGCCGAGGCCTTGGGCAGAACCACGCTGCAAAAGACCAGGGCTGCTCAGGTGCTGCTGTGTGCCCACTTCGAGACCGAGCAGACCATCTACCAGCTCCATGTGAACACCCGGGTGCAACTGGCACTGTGGGATTGAAGGGCGACGGACTGGCCAGCCAGTCACTTTGTCTTCACAAGCCTCATTTCCATCTTGCTTCAAACGTTTCAACCCCATTTCAGAAAGAACCCTATGCCTTCCCTTATTGATCGCCTCGATGCCGACACCCGTACCACCCCAGACACCTGGGACATGGCCCATGGCCAGGATTCCAGACTGGCCTACCAGGCCCGACTGGCCCAGTGGATCCTGCTGATCACCACCGGCTCTGGTGACATGACACCCTACAGCGCGGCCGGGTTGCCGGAGATGGCCCACCTGGCCAGCCTGATCGGCGTCCCCCAACTGGCTGATCCTTCATGCACGGCCGCTGGCGTCAGTGTTGCCCTGCAGCATGCCGCCAACGCTCTACCGATCCATCTGGTGCCAGTCTCCCCATGTCCTTTGCGTGGCGTGGTCGACTGGCTGGCCCAGGGGGCCGGTCTGACCGACCTGGAGCGTGATCTGCTGGAACTGGCCATGGCTCTCAAACGCTTTCCCCTCTTGCGTCGTACGTCTGAGATCTGGGGTCCCATGGACCATGGACCCCTGGTACAGGCTCTGTCGGTCTTGCTGTACTGCTCCCCCAAAGAAGTTGCATCAGCCCTGCTACCCCTCAGCAGTTTGCAACGCTCAGCGTTGATCACCTACTGCGGTGGAACGGCCAAGTTGAAACATGGGTTGCAGGTGCCCAACCACATCATCAGTCGTCTGGACCTGATTGAACATCCCAGCCAGATCCTCAACCATGTGATCACCCCCATGCCCACAGCCAAATGCCAACTGGCTGACTTTGCCTACATGGATCAAAGCAGCCAACTGGCCAGGTGCTGGCTCATGGCAGCCCTGAACAATGCCTGCCAACATGGCCAGGCAGGTCATTTGCTGGTCACCGGCGCACCCGGCCTGGGCAAGACGCAATGGGTCAGGGCCTTGACGTCGGAGGTGCTGTCGGCCTGCGGGGGCCAGGCCCATGAACTGGTGGTGTTCGATGACGATGGCACGCCCTTGACAGGTTATGAGCGTCTGGCCAATCTGCGTCTGGCCTTGCAACTCAAGCGCCGCAGTGCCAACACCGTCCTGATCTTCGATGAGGCCGATGATGTGTTTCGGGGTGATGGCGGCTTGGACGGGGAAAGTGCCCGATACCACCCTGACAGCGGCTCAGGCGACAGCGAAGCGGTTTCCATGCGCAACCACCGTGCCAGTCTGAACCGTCTCATTGAAGACAGCCCCTTGCCAGTGATCTGGATCATGAACCGCGCCGAAGTGCTTGACCCTGCGGTGCTGCGCCGCTTCGATGCCGTGATTGCCTTCGAGGCCATGCCCCGTTCTGTCAGAAAAGGCTTGTTGCAGTCCGCCCGGGTGGCCGATGACCAGACCGCCGGCCTCTGGTCAGCGCTGCGGGAACTGACACCTGCCCTGATCGAGCGCCTGTCCCATTTGCAGCAAGGCGCACGCGATGCCGGTGTGCCGATGGCGCCAGACCTGAGCCAGCATTGGTTGCGCCAACGCCTGCACAGCAAACAGGCCCGCAAGTTGTTGGGCCGTGGCCAGGCCAGCGTCGATTCCAGCCCCTGGCAAGCCGATCTGGCGCATGCCAGTGTGGACTTGCTGGCTTTGGCCCAAGGGATTGACCAGTGTGGGCAGGCCAGGATTTTGCTGCATGGCGCACCCGGCACTGGCAAGACCGCGTTTGCCCACGCGCTGGCACAACTGATCGACCGTCCCTTGATCACCCAACGGGCCTCCGATCTGCTCTCCGCCTATGTGGGAGAGACCGAGCAGCGCATCAGTGGGGCGTTCGAGCAGGCCATGGATGAGGATGCCGTGCTGTTCATCGACGAGGTGGACAGCTTGCTGGCCCAACGCAGTCAGGCGGTGCGTACCTGGGAGGTCAGTCAGGTCAATGAGCTGCTGGAGCATTTGGGAGAGTTTGACGGCGTCGTGGTGCTGGCCACCAACCGCCTGCAGGCCCTGGACCCCGCAGTCATCCGGCGCATGGATGCCCGGGTGGAGTTCAAGACCCTGACACCCGAGCAATGCCGACTGAACCTGGAGCGGCTGTGTGCCGAGTTGCAAGTGCCCTGTTCGGCTTATGCGCTGTTCACCCTCAGCCAGACCACAGGGATGACACCTGGGGATTTCAGCCAGGTGGCGCGTCGCTGGCGATTCTCCCCGCAGGCACGGGCCTGTGCGCCGGACAAGGCGGCGGAGTTGCTGGTGCAGTGGCTGCAGGAAGAGGGGAAGTTCCGTGATGGGGGTCAACCCACCATGGGCTTCCTGGCTGACTGGCAGGCCGCGCTGTTTTGAAGAACCGACGCGTCAAGCACGAGACAAGCACGAAACAAGCACGAGACACACATGAGAGAACCCAAGTCACCAGTCATTCATGGACACATCACATCACGCAAAGGAAGTCCCCCATGCTGAAACTTTCTGAGTTACACGCCAGCCATCAACATCTGTACCTGAGTCTCGTGCTTCGCGGGTTCAACACACCGGGCACGCCGTTATGGCTCAATTTGCCGCCACTTGTCATGAAAACACTGCAATGGCCAACCGGACAGCGATTGCGCTGCAAGGTGTCTTCATCTGGGTTGGTGATGACGCCACTGCGTCAGGCCAGCGCGGTACGCAAGACGGTGCCGCGCAAAAGAACGCAGGCGCACCAGCTTCGCCAGAACCTGGTCTGGCAGGCGTGTCTGAAAGGGCTGAGGCGCTCAGCCAGGACCAAAGGACTGGTGATGCGACGAAAGCCAAGGTCAGAGCCGGACCCTTCGGAGCCAGCTGCAGACCAAATGCAAATCGACAAACCCATGGCAATCAAGTTACAAAGCAAAGGAATCCTCATGTCAGCAAACCCTCTGAGCTCCGACGCCGGAGCCGATAGCGATATCGATACTGAAACCGGAAAATCCCCACGACCAGCTGAAACCGTCAAGGCGGATGAACCGGATTCTTCAACAGCGGCTGCCGCAGCCACTGCCGCTGTCATCCCCTTGGGGATGTTCCGCTGCTTGATCAAGCATTTGGAGATTGCATTCTTGACAC